>JALONZ010000486.1 GCA_025454675.1 Anaerolineae bacterium
TCATCGTCCGCAACCAAATTTTTCTCCATAGGAGGTGCTTATGAGTCCTAAACAAACACCCATATCCGATTTATCTATCACTTGGAGAAAAATATCATGCACCAAAAATTACCACTGGTTTTACCGCAGAAATTAGCCGATGGATTTATTCTTCGTTCCGCAACTCAATCTGATATTCATGCTATTGCCGATTTGAATAGTCTTGTTCACGAAAATGAGGGGCTTGGTATTTGGCTTGAAGATGCCATGTCATCACGCCATCCCTCAATGGATGCCTCGCAAGTGTTGGTTATCACAACCCCAGACGATGAAATTATCAGCACATTAGCTTTCATCCCGCAAACATGGCGCTATGAAGGTATAATTTTACCTGTTGGGCAATTAGAAGCCATCACCACACATGAAAATTATCGCAGACATGGATTTTCGCGCAAACTCATCGAAACTGCCCACCAATTGAGTTATAAGCAAGGTAATCTGATTCATGCAGTCGTCGGGATTCCATCCTATTATCGGCGTTATGGCTATGACTATGCACTCGATTTTCGTGGTCGGCGATCAATCAATCTCGAAAATGTGTCAATTGGCATCGAAACACCCCCTTTCACCATCCGACTCGCCACACAAACCGATATTCCACACCTCATTCGGATACAAAATCATCAACAACAAGCCTATCTGCTAACGAATTACTGCGATGAAACCCGTTGGAAATTCGATATAAGTGGTCATAGTGACGGTTCAGATGCACAAGTCCGCATTTTTTGTGTTCTGGATGACCAATCACACATCGTCGGATATTACCGCACTTTCCCTTCACTATGGGACGGGACATTAGTGGTCATCGAATTTGCCATGCAAGTGAACATCCCCTATCGGTTGGCGATGTTAGCCGTCTTATCCGCCATGCGTGACCGCTATACAGATGAAGATGGCAATTGCCACCTCACTCAAATTTCACTAGAAATCGGCACACATCACGCCGTTTATGATGCCCTGCCCGATATACTCGACACTGCCCCACGCCCATCCGCATGGTATATCCATATACCTGATGAAGCACACCTCATCCAGCACATCAAACCCATTTTAGAAAAACGGTTGAACGAATCGGATATGCGGGGGTTAACTACAACCACCAAAATCAATTTAGCAACCCATGAATTGACAATTCATATCAGGCATGGAGAAATTTTCTTAATCGCGCTGGCTCGCCTCATTTTGGGGAGTGAATCAAATGCGAACTTTCCTCAGTATGTATTTAATCAATTGGTGATGGGGTATCGTAACCTCGCAGAAATTCAATATGCCTATCCCGATTGCCTGTCTGATACTGAAACCACCCAGCTATTGAACATATTATTCCCTAAGAAACCCTCATTTGTTATTCCGCTTGGTTAAAATGCCCAATGGGGTGGCTTGCATAATGACAAGCCACCCCGCTACACTAGATGAGCGCAAAATGAGATTTTTAGCGCATTAGCCAAAAAATCACAAAAGGAGATTTTATTGTGAGGCGATTTAGACCTATCCTCAAAATGAGCATCGTATCCTTATTTTTACTCCTCTTCACCTCATTCGCAGTCATCGCACAAGAAGAAGCCCCCACCAGTGTCGGATTATATGGGTCAATCCAAACCGCACTCGGTTGCGAAGAAGCCAGTATCGGTTGTGCGACATCCCAACTTACTTATGACGAAACATTTATGGTTTGGCGCGGTGAATTTGAACTCCCCGCAGGCACATATACCTATAAAGCCATCCTGAATGACAACCCAGACATGACTTATGGCAAAGATGGTGAATTTTTCACCCTCGAAGTCGCAACAGATAGCATGGTCGAATTTATTTATGATGATGTGACCAAGTTTGTCTCCAACAGCATCACCCACCCCCTGATTGTTGCCCCTGGCACCTTCCAAAGTGAAGTCGGTTGCCCCGAAACAATGGGCGTAAGTGGCGATTGGGCACCCGATTGCTTGCTCACCCGCCTCCAAGACCCTGATGGGGATGGTGTGTATGTGTTCGTCACCGACAAACTCCCCGCAGGTGATTATGAAGGCAAAGTCGCCCTATTCGGCACATGGGATGTCAATTATGGCGCAGACGGCGCGGCAGGCGGGGCAAATATCCCCTTCTTTGTCGAAACAGATAACGCCCCAGTCGCATTCGTGTTCAATACCGCCGATAACCTCTTGGTCATCAATACCGATGGCTCAACTGAACCCGGTACACTCGGTGGTGGCACAACAACCACAGGCGGACCCGCAGGCACAATCAATCCAGACCCACGCCCCGCCACCGTTGAACAACCCGAAATGGTCGTCATCCCTGGCACGATTCAAAGCGTAGCAGGTTGCGAAGCCGATTGGCAACCGGATGGCGCATGTACCGCCCTCACCTATGACCCCACCCAAGATATTTGGGCAGGCACATTCACCATCCCCGCAGGCGAATATGAATATAAAGTCGCTATCAATGGTGCATGGGATGAAAATTATGGTGGCGCTGGTGATGCTGGCGGACCCAACGTTCCCCTCGTCCTGACCGAAGAAACCGCCGTCACCTTCTATTATGACCATTTCACCCATTGGGTGACAGATAGTGTGAACGATACCCTTGTGGTCGCACCCGGTAGTTTCCAAAGTGAACTCGGTTGCCCCGATGATTGGTCGCCAGCCTGTTTGCGCTCATGGATGCAAGACCCCGATGGTGACGGCATTTATGTATTCGCTACTACCAGCATTCCCGCAGGCGATTACGAAGTCAAAGTCGCAATCGGCGGGACTTGGGATGTCAATTATGGCGCAGATGGTGCGGCGGGTGGCGCAAATATCCCCTTCACCGTTGAAGAAGATGGGCAACAAATCAATTTTGCCTACAATTCATTTGATAATAACCTCTACATTGGCATAGGAGAACCTGTGGAAATTGGACAGGTCGTGAGCATCGTGATTGACCGCTCACAAGCCCATTGGGTAACAGCAGATACCATCGCTTGGAAAGTTTCCAGC
>JALONZ010000487.1 GCA_025454675.1 Anaerolineae bacterium
ACCGCCGATTTTATCCGTATGCGCGAAATTATGACCGATTACCGTGATGCGAAATTCGATTTTGTGGATTGTTGCATCATGGCACTCGCGGAACGGTTGAACATCACCCACATTTGCACCTTCGATAGGCGCGACTTTGGCATCTTCCGCCCCAAGCATGTTGCAAATTTGAATTTGTTGCCATAAATAAAAACACCCCCGTGTGGGGGTGCTGATGTTGTTATTTCCAGCAGACAAATGATTTGCTATTGATTTTGCCATCGGGGTAGGGGTAGGTAGTTGAACACATCCCGCCACCCAAATAGGTGAAATAAATATTGCCCGCTTCGTTGCTCCCCAACACATCACCCGCCGATGCGCCAGAAATATCTTCAATACTCACGGTGAAGGACACAACACCCACACTTGCGCCTTCCGATTGGAAGATTTGATACACATCAAACCCTCTATTTGGCACCATATAGGTTTGTGCGAGGGCGGCGTTGTCTTTATAGACTTGGAACGAACAATTTTGGCTATCAATGATGCTCAAGTTTGCCCCGTTGGCAGTGAAGAAATTGCCACTCAACCCATCAAAAATCAGGTAGGGGTCAAAGCCGGTATCATAACTATTGAGGTCGAATGCGGTATCGGATGGTACGAATAAAACCCCTTCAAATAATTCACCAGGGGTAAAATCATAGAAGATAAGAATCCCAATGGCTTGAATATTACCCCAAATGCTATTGTAGATGAACGAATCAATTATCCCAATATCGCCAATCGGGATACTGAATGACACGCAAAAACCCACAGGAATTGGCAATACCGATTGTTCTGGGGTGTTGGTGCGGGCGCTGGCAGGGATAATTGTTGCGACGAGCATCATCACAACGGCAATCAAAACTAAAGCACGTTTCATACTGACTTCCTCTCATATGTGTGAATATGGACTTTGGTACTACATCATATAGTGTAAGGTTAAATTGTTGTTTTTGTCAAGCACATATGCTAATAAAATAAATACGATTCCCTGACGCAACTCCTACGGACTTTTAGCCCTAACGCCTCATTTGTACAAAATCATCCAATTCGTTATAATAGAATCATATTTTGTTGTTCATCAACAGGGATTTGAGCCTCATGGATACGCAATTTTACCAAAAACTTCTCGCCATCAGCCGTGATATGGCACAAACCCGTGAACTATCGCCATTGCTGAATTATGCGATGCGCTCGGCGATTGATTTGGTAAATGCCGAATATGGGCATTTGATTTTGGTAGATAGTGGTTTTAATCCCAACATATATCATACCAGTCACCTGCTGGAAGCCCTGACATTTGCCGTGAGCATTGATAAATGGGGCAACCCGAATCCGTATCCACAAACACAGGTGAGTAAGTCTATCATCGAGAAGGTGTTGCGGAATAAAGAACCACTCCTCATTAATGATGCCATGACTGATGCGTCGTGGCAGACAAAATCCGTGAATGACTTACAATTGCGCTCGGTGTTATGTGTGCCACTCAGGACGGCGCACGAGTCTTTGGGGCTGATATACCTCGAAAATCGGTCACAAGCGCGGATGTTTATGCCAGATGACATTGAACCGCTCAGTTATTTTGCCACCCAAGCCTCGATTTTTATCGAGAATGCCAGACTGACCGATTCATTGGAGCGCATGGTGCAAAAAAGTGCCACTGACCTGCAAACCAGCCAGATGAATTTGCACGCGCTGATGAACAATATCCCCGATGCAGTGTGGTCGGTAGATAAAAATTATCGGTTGTTATTTGGCAATAATACCTTCAAACGCAATTTTGAGATGACGGTGGGTGTGAGCATCCGCGAGGGGGATAACCTGCTAAAAGCCATGCCCACTGCGTTATCGGTGATTTGGCGCTCACGCTATGACCGCGCTTTCGGTGGCGAGACCTTCCTGATAGAAGATAGTTTTAGCCTATCGGGGGCGGTGACGCACCGTGAACTGGCAATTTCGCCCGTGTTTCGGTTGGATAAGACCATTAGCGGGGCGGTGATTTTCTCGCGGGATATTCATGGACGCAAACAGATTGAGCAAGCCTTAAAATCGGCTAAAGAAGAGGCAGAAGCCGCCAACCGCGCCAAGAGTATTTTTTTATCCAGCATGAGTCATAACCTCCGCACGCATATGAACGCCATTTTGGGCTTCTCGGAGGTGTTGTTGCGCGATACCACGTTCTCTGCCACCCAGCGCGATTATCTGAACATCATCTCGCGTAATGGGGAAATGTTGATGACCATCTTGAACGATATTTTAGAGATGGCGCGGATTGAGGCGGGGCGGGTGAGCCTGCATAATACGCCATTCGATTTGCATCAATTGTTGCATCACCTAGAAAAACGCTTTGCCCCCCAAGCCCATCAAAAAGGCTTGCAATTCCGCCTCGAATATTCTGATGATTTGCCCCGTTGGATAGAGAAGGATGAGAGTAAAATCAATGTGTGTTTGCGTCATCTGCTCACCAATGGCATCCGTTTCACAGAAGTGGGGGAGGTGGTGTTGCGGGTGGAGGCACATTATCAAGACCAGCACCCGATGTTATTTTTTGAAGTGCGCGATACAGGGGTTGGCATCTCCAACCAGGTTCAAGCCCAGATGTTTAAGCCATTCGCCCGCACATCACAAGGTGAAGATGATATGGTTGGGACGGGGTTGGGATTGGCAATCACCAAACACCTCGTCGAATTGATGGGTGGCACATTGCAACTGAAAAGCACCCTTAATGAAGGCACGCATGTCGGCTTTTGGTTGCATGTAATGATTCCGGATGAGGCGACCATCACCAAATTGGCAACCGAAGAATTTGGCGCGTTGAGCGCGGAAGAAATCCCCACCGCGTTATCGGCAGATGCGATTGTGGCGTTGCCGCATGAATGGCGTGATGAATTTGAACATGCAGTGGTTGAAATAGATTTAGAACGCGCCCTTGCGGTACTGGAAAATATTTCCCAATATGATGCGTCATTGGCGGGCATTTTGGGCAA
>JALONZ010000488.1 GCA_025454675.1 Anaerolineae bacterium
ATTTGGCATGTTATATTTGACCGACAAAGAAAATGGTGAACCATTTAATGCAAATGACCAATGGACAGTCGAAATTTTGGCGGGGTATGCCGCTTTAGCCATTGCCGAAACACAACTGCGCGAGAATCAGCATCGTGTAACATTGTTGGAAGAACGGCAACGCATTGGGATGGAATTGCATGATGGCATTATTCAATCTTTATATGCGTTGGGGATGCACCTTGATTTATTGCGTTTTTCTGCGGATTCGACCCCACAGAAATTTCAGCCCGTGATTGATGGATTGAATATCGTGATTGAAGATATACGGGCGTATATCATGAACCTAAAAGTGACCAACAGCAAAAAGCGCACTTGTTATGAATTGGTTGAAGATATTGTTGCGCGGTTATATATGCCTCCGCATATCCATTTATCTATCGAAGTACCTGATATTTATCCTCCGTTTGGATATGATGAACTTGATTCCTTATGTTTGATGACCCAAGAAGCGTTAAGCAATGCCATTCGGCACGCCAAAGCGCAATCTATTGGCATTCGGGTGCAACAAAACGAATTTTTCTTTTATATGACGATTCATGATGATGGGTGTGGTTTTGACACCGAAGCCCATGCTCGCCAAAATGGGTCATCACATGGGCTAGGGCTAAAAAATATGCGTGAACGCCTTAAACAACTGGGGGGTGCATTAGAAATTCGGAGTAAACCCGATATGGGGACATCCATCATTATGAAACTCCCCATTCGCCAGCAGGGTTAATGTTGAGGTGGAACAACCTTGCTGATGTTGTGTTTGACAGCATAAATGGCGGCTTCGGCACGATTGGATACATTAATTTTGGAGAGGACACTGCTCACATAATTGCGGACAGTGCCTTCTCCTAAAAATAATTTTACGGCGATTTGGCGATTGGTAAGTCCTTCTGCGACCAACGCCAATACAGCCAATTCTTGTTGGGTCAAATCCGAAAACGCGCTGGCATCCTCTGCCTTATTCGCCTCACGCACACGTTCAAAGACAGCGGCAGTCATGCTGGGGTCTAACATGCCTTCGCCCATACTCACCCGTTCCACCGCATGAAGTAATTCATCACTCCCAATCCGTTTTAAGACATAACCCGATGCCCCTGCATCAATGGCGGCAAGGAGCAGTTCATCTTCGGCGTATGAGGTGAGCATTACCACGCGACACCCCGCCACCGAATCAATAATCCGCCGACAGGCTTCTATGCCCGATAGCCCTGGCATCCGAATATCTAATACGGCAACATCTGGGCGGTATTCTTGGGCGCGTAAAACCGCCTCTTCGCCAGTCGAAGCCTCTGCCACCACCCGAAAATTATCACGCTGTTCTAAAAGGGCGCGTAACCCCGCTCTTACAACTGAATGGTCATCTGCAATTAAAATCCGCACCATATCCCAAATATCCTCCAATTTGAATGTATAATTTTATTCTACAAAAAGAATTTTTTACAAGGATGTGATATGTGTCATATAAATACCATGACCATATATTAGACAAAATTCGCTATGCTAAGTCACAAGGCGCATTAGAAAGGTTTTTTGGATGAATGTAATTGATATTATGACCCCCAAACCAGTGACGATTTTACACACAGCCAATTTGGGAAAAGCATTGCAATTGATGGAGCAAAATGGCTGTCGCCATTTGCCAGTTTTGAGTTTGGAAGGACATTTGGTAGGCATCGTCAGCGACCGCGATTGTCGGTTGGCGCTTAATTCGCCACATACCTTACGAGAACGCTGGCAAGATGAAGTGGTCTTAAATGAGACGCGCGTGGTGCATATCATGTCGCCCGCACCGATTATTGCAGAAGAATTTATGCCGGCATCCGAAGCGGCGCGGTTGATGCTATCCAACCGAATTAGTGCCTTGCCGGTGATGCGGGGTGAAACGTTGACAGGTATTGTCACTGTCACCGATATTTTACGCGCATTTATCATCCTCGAAAAACGTAACGCCACTTTTCCAGTCGAATAAAAAGGACGGGTATCAAACCGTCCTTTTTATCAGTTCATCACAATTTGATTAGAATGGAATATCACCCATATTGGTGGGCGGGGCAAAATCATCATAATTATGGTCTTGGTCGCCACCACCGCCACCACCACCATGTGAATCATCACGACTGCCTAAAAATTGAAAATTACCCGCCGTAAGTTCGAGGCTGGCGGCGGATTCGCCGGCATTATTGGTATAGGCACGGACTTCAACCGTTCCGATGACCATAATTTGCATCCCTTTTTTGACATACCGACTGGCAGTTTCTGCCAATGCACGCCAACAAGTGACGCGATACCAAGTGGTCTTTTCTTTTTTCTCGTTACTTTGTCTGTCAGTCCATTTTTCTGTGACCGCCACCGAAAAACTGCACACCGGGATATTTGTGGGGGTGTAGCGCATATCGGGGTCTCTGCCCACATTGCCAATGATGATGGTTTGATGCCAGCCCATGATTTTTTCTCCTAAAGGCGTTTAATGTGTTTAATGGTTAATTTTTATGCTATTGGCATAATTATATTATATCACAACTTTTTGCCAAACGAACAACATTTCTATCGTTTTTTAGGGCTGATTTTTGCCCCAGCAAATATCTCGAAATTCGATGAGGTCGGGGTATTGACCCGAATCAATTTTCTGAACGATTTGTGGGGCGCAAGTTTGATAGTATTTACTTCTATCAATTTTGATATTTAGCTTATCCATTTCTGCCCACCAGCGTTCAATAAGTTCTTTTCCATCGAACCAGTATTTGAACTCATCAGTTTGAGGTGAAAATTGGCTAAATAGATTTTGATACTGATGATATTTTGCTTCTAATTCGCCTAATATGGGTTCACCTAAATATTGAACAACACTTGCTAATCTTTTAATTTGTTCTTTTGCTTCACCTAATAACTCTGTATCTGTTTTATCAAAATTATGCTTTTGCTTGTCAGATAGGGTATTGGGTAAATCGAGCGTAGTAGTTCGTATCAGCCCTTC
>JALONZ010000489.1 GCA_025454675.1 Anaerolineae bacterium
CGATGCGGTTGGGGATGCGGGGCAAATTGAGCGCCTGTTGAAGCGCGGCTAATGATTCTTCTTGTTTAACTGTATCGGCTTCATATTGGGCTTTCATCATGCGGATGGCTTCGGTGGCATTTTCGTGTGCCATCTTGACGAGATTGCGTTTATCCCCGCGTTGTGGCACAGTGATTTGAACTTTGCTGGTGTTTCGCTTATCCGATAACCACCGCTCGATAATTTTGGCTTCTTCCACCTCGTTGGGTAGGATGATTTCATTGGGGACTTCATCCATCTCGGTATAAAATTGGGTCAAGAATTGGCTGAGGATGTTTTCATCCGTCTCATCTTCGGAATTATCTAATTTGCGGGCATCACTGCCGATGAGTTTGCCGTTGCGGATGAACAAAATTTGCACAACGGCTTCATTATTATCGCGTGCAATGGCAATCACATCTTGGTCGGTCATGGCAGGACTGACCGCTTTATGTTGGAGTGTAATAAATTCAATCGCCTTGAGTTGGTCGCGCAGGGCGGCGGCGCGTTCAAATTTAAGGTCTTCTGAGGCTTGCATCATGGCATCGGATAGCCGTTTGACCACGCCTTCGGATTTGCCACTCAGCACATCCATAAAATCTTGAATCATGGCGCGATATTCTTCACGGTTCACCCGTCCGATGCACGGGGCATTGCACAAGGCAATATCCGCAAATAAACAGGCGCGTTCATCTTTACCCGTAATTTCGCGGTCACAAGTCAGGTAGGGGAAGGCTTTACGCAGGGTGCGGAGGGTTTCTTGGACTGCCCACATTGCCGAATAGGGTCCAAAATAGCGACTACCGTCTTTATTCACACGGCGCGTTGTTTCCACTTTGGGGTAATCATCTTGCCATGTGATGCGAATATACGGGTAGCGTTTATCATCTTTGAGCATGATATTAAAACGCGGTTTGTGTTGCTTGATGAGCGATTCTTCGGTGATGAGGGCATGAACTTCGCTTTCGGTGAGGATATACTCAATATCCGCCACTAAACTCCGCATTTTGAGCGTTTTGGGGTCATTTTCGGGGGCGCTGGTGAAATAACTCCGCACACGATGACGTAATTTTTTCGCCTTGCCGATATAAATAATTTTGCCCTCTTTATCTTTCATGAGGTAGCAACCTGGCTTCATGGGCAAATTTTTGAGGATTGTCTGAATATGGGGAGATGGGGTAAATGCCATAAAATTTTTCTCAACTGTTTGCACAAAATCACATCCCCTATTATACTGCAAAACAAAATAATTGTTCTAAGGAGTTTGTGACATGCTGAAAATGTTGTTTGTGTTGTGTTGTCTTATTGTATTTGCGCCCATGACCCTTGCCCAAACCGAAACACCAACGCCACCCGTCCCACCAAATGGTGTTGATTTTGTGTGGTGGCAAGACCCCAATGAGGACGCATTTGCCCTACAAATTCCGTTGGGTTGGCAAACATCAGGCGGGATGTTAGATGTTTTCGGCACAAAATCACTTACAATGAATGTCCTCTCGCCTGATGGGGCAAATTATATTGGGATTGGCAATATTCCAACCGAATGGGGGATTATCCTCACACCTGAATTAGAGGCGGAAGGTTGGGCAAATGACCAAATGGTGGCGGGTGAAACGGGTATGTTCATCGCCATTGGCGAATTTAGGACGGGGGCAAAGACAGCGCAATTGTATGCCGATAGGCGTGTGCAACCGAACTGCGAATCATATGAAATTACGGATGTGAATGATTTTGAGCGCGAAGAAGTGGATGGTGTGATTTATAGTCCGGGGGAGGTGTATTTTAAGTGTGTTTTGAATGATACCACTTTTTCGGGTTATTATTATGTGGTCACGGTGGCATATCCGATAGAAGGGGTTGGTATGGTTTGGACACTGGATACCTTTTATACCATGTTTGTATTGCCCAATAATCTGCCACTTGCCTTCAATATTCTGCGGTATATGATTGAAACCACACGCTATAACCCCGAATGGGCGGACGCACTATCTGAACCTGACCCTGAACAATATGCTATCTTGAGTGACCAACTTCCAGATGACACCTTGCTCAAAGATGTGGTTTCACAGATAATCGAATTATCCTATCAACGCACACAAACCGTCATCGCCGAACATGATGCGATGATTGAATTGGATTACGAATTTTTGCCATGAAGAAAGGCATTTATGACGCGCATCATCGTCAAAGTTGGCACAAGCACCCTCACAGGCGGTACACCCCGTCTCAATCGCCCACGCATTTTGGAATTGGTGAGCCAACTGTCCCAATTGCATCAGGCGGGGCATGAAGTCATTTTGGTCAGTTCTGGCGCACAAGCCGCAGGGCGTGAACGCCTGAATTTTCCGGATTATAATAAATCTGTGCCATTCAAACAGATGTTATCGGCGGTTGGTCAAGGGCAATTGATGCACCTGTATAGCCAACTATTCGATTTATATGACCAAACAGTCGCGCAAGTGTTGCTCACACGCGATGACCTAAGTGAGCGCGGGCGTTACCTGAATGCGCGGGATACGCTGGATATGCTCCTGACTGAACGCATCATCCCCATCATCAACGAAAATGATACGGTTGCGACCAACGAAATTCGGGTGGGTGATAATGACAATTTATCGGCGATGGTGGCGAGCGTGTTGGAAGCTGATTTTTTGGTGATATTAACCGACCAAAAAGGCTTATTCACCGCCGACCCGCGCAAAGACCCCTCTGCCCAACTCATCGCACAAGTGGCGCGGATTGATGCCAATACATTTGCGATTGCCGGCGGGGCAGGCACAAAAATGGGGACAGGTGGCATGACGACCAAAATTGAAGCGGCTCAATTGGCGACTCGTAGCGGGGTGACGACCATCATCGCATCAGGCAATGAGCAAAATGTCCTTATCCGTTTATTCATCCAAAACGAAGCCATTGGCACGCGCTTTTTGCCCACCAGTACCCATCTGGAGGGGCGCAAACGTTGGATGCTCACCGACGGATGCTCACCGACCGACCGCAAGGTACGGTGATTGTGGATAGTGGAGCTGGCAATGCTTTGGTGGGACGTGGCGCGAGTTTGTTGCCTGTGGGTGTGATGCAAGCTGTTGGCGAATTTGCGCGGGGTGAGGTGTTGCGGATTTGTGACCCTGATGGTAAAGAATTGGCGCGGGGTTTGGCGAATTATGATAGTGCCGATATGCAAAAATTATGCCGTGTCAAATCGGCACAAATTGCCGATATTTTGGGGTACACCTACGGGGATTATGTGGTGCATCGCAATGATATGGTGATTTTGGTCTGAGGGGGATCTCGAAATCCCCCTCAACGGTATTATCGTCCGGGGATACGCAATGGCAACCCTGCATAAATGTGATTGAGGTTCAAAATGTTGTTGGCGCGGGCGATTGTCCACATATCCACCCCAAAATACCGCGCAATAGATGACAAATTATCGCCCGGTAGGACATAATAATAGCCATTCACCACTGTTCGTACTGTAATCACGGGGCGCGGGACGATTACTTGTGCGGGTGGATTGACAACGGCGGGCGGGGTGATGACACCGCCTTGCGCGGGCAACCGCAACACCTGACCTGCATATAAAACCGATGTCGTGGTCAAGTTATTGGTCACGGCGAGGGCTTGCACGGTGGTATTATACCGATTGGCAATCGCCGTCAAATTATCGCCCGGTTGAACCGTATATGTCCGCAGGGTTTGATTGACATTCGTATTGGGTGCGGGGATGACGAGGCGTTGCCCGACATAAATCCGATTGGCATTGGCTAAGGAATTGCGGGCGGCAATGGCTTGCCATGTGGTGTTATATAAATCGGCGATGGTGCGTAAGGTATCTCCCTGACGCACAACATGAATCCGCTCGCCTGTGGTTGTGGTCTGGGCGCTCACACTTTGCACCACAAATAAGGCGATGAACAGCAAAATAACCATAAGTGATACACGTTTTAACATAAAAAACTCCTTTACTCACGAACCCAAACAAAATTCCCAATTTCGCCTTCGGTGATAAACGTAATCTGACGTGGGAGACCGCCAGTTGCCGATGTGATAAATAATTGCGGGATATTTGGCGAATTTTCATCTATGCCCAAATAGGCAACCCATGATTCATCAGGGTTAAAAACGGCGTTAGGGTTAATGCCTGCTTCGTTGGTGACAGTTGTGGCAATTCCGCCATTGGTCGGCGCGATGACCACCCGATTTTCGAGTGATTGTAATACCGCATCCCCTTTGCGTGACCAGACAAATTTTTGCACATCAATCGTATCTTGAAATGCGACTGATACGACATCGAGTGTGGCGACATTTAGCCCGATAAAATTGCCAAGTGGGGTATTGTTGATGAATTTGCCATTATTTTGCAAATAGGCGAGGATATTCGCGGTTGGGCTGTAGGCGAGGCTGAAATCTGCCCCAAAGCCGATAGAGGCGGATAATTCGCCTAATAGACTAAAATCAGTTAAATTGAGCGCATAGATTTGCGGGTCGCTGAAGAATAATGTCCCACCATCGGCGCTGAATGCCAACCCGCCAATCGCAGTGCTATTTCTATCTAAAACTTGTTGTTGTTTATTCCCAATGGGGCAGTCATTTGCGCCTTGCCATCCTACGGTGTAAATATCCATTGGTTCGGCATCCGTTGGCGATGCTAAAAATGCCAAAACCTGACCATCGGCGCTCCATGTTACTTGTTGGATATTGGAATAACCCAAGCAAGAGACTTGTTGAAGATAAGTGCCTGTGGTGTTGGCTATCCAAATTTCGCGGGCGCTCCCATTACCGGGCGCGACAAAAGCGACAATATCCCCTTTTGGTGATAGGCTAAAGTCGCTGATGCGTGCGCCAACGCCAAATGTGATGATGAGTTCTTGCCCTGTGCCATCTGCATTAATGCGGATGACCGAATCATCGTTATATACAAATAAAATTGACTCCAATTCGATAACAGGTGTTGGTGATGGTGTGCGGGTTGGCACAAGGGTCTCGGTGGGGGTTGGCGTGAATGTGGATGGCAGGGTTGGTAAAAGGCTTTGTTGTGGTGTTTCAGTTGGGGCAGAAATTTCTGTTTCGCTGGCGGATACACTCACTGATGACGAATCGTCTGGCAAAACGACCCGCGTGGGTAATGCCTCGTCTTGTGTGGGTGAACATGCCACTAAGATGAATCCCAAGCCAATCATAACCATCTGAATCCGTTTGAACATCGCAATTCCTATCGTGATTGTGCTAAACTCTAGGCTTCTATTATAGAATGTTTATGAATGTTGTGCCAATGTTGATGAGGGATATGCTGATGCACACCGAACAGGTATTAGACCAATTACTCGAACAAGCGGTGATGGTGGGGATGCGCGGGAATTTTCCGCCTGATGTTGCCATTCGCACAGCCGAAATCATGCGTGATTATGGGATGAGCATTTTTGAATTGACGCTCAATTCCGTTCAACCCCTAGAAGCCATGACCGCGCTCAAAAAACGGTGGGGGGATGATGTGATTGCGGGTATGGGGACAGTCCTCACGGTAGCCGATGCGGAACGTGCCATTGGCGCAGGGGCAGACTTCATCGTATCACCCGCATTCGTGCCGAGCGTGGTCGAATATGCCCAAAAAGCAGGCGTATTTGTCGCGCCAGGGGTCATCACACCCAGCGAGGCGGTGAATGCGTGGGCGATGGGCGTGCAATTGCTCAAATTATTTCCGATTGGCGCGTTGGGGTTGGATTATTTTAAGGCGATGTTCGCGCCACTCAATCATATGCGCTTTATGTGTAATGGCGCGGTAGATGGCGATAATATCCCGCAATTCATGAAGGCGGGCGCGGTTGCCGCGGGCATGGGCGGATGGCTGACGGGTGATGGCACTATGCCAGAGGCGCTCATGCGGTCACGGGCG
>JALONZ010000490.1 GCA_025454675.1 Anaerolineae bacterium
ATAGCGCGGGACAAGGCGTGGAACATGACCGCATGAATGTGTTGTGTTTGGGTGCGCGGATTATTGGGCAAACACTCGCAGAAGCCATCGTATTAGCGTTCCTCACCGCAAAAGTGAGCGATGAAGAACGCCATGCACGGCGCTTTGGTAAGGTGCAGAAGATTGAGAATGGCTAAATATTTACGGTGTGGGCGTTGATGGCATAAAAGCTGGATGTGGTGTAAATGTAGGTGTCGGATATGATGCTTCTATCACAAACGCCCACTGATAAATAGATTGAGACGGCAAAGATGATACTAAAGGCAAATAAAGACCAAGTGGACTATACGTTCTAATCTCTACCATATTTAATCCTTTTCCCAATACTTCACCAAAAACAAAACAATTGTGGTTACATAACCAATCTAGCGGTCCTAACGTACACATGGTAAATTTTTTATTCATCCAACCAGGGACACGCTGTCCATTAATAACCCATTCACTAAAAAGCATATCTGAACCAACAGCTCATATAGCAAATTCATGTTCCAAATCAAGTGTTTTTATAATTGTCCCAGGTTGTGGATCAAAATAATGCTCTGTCGGAGTCGGTAGTGGATTGGCATATAAATATTCGGCTGTCATACGCAAATCTGAGTAGGCAAGGTAACGGTTAAGCCTACTATTTGCTTCTCTTTGCCAATATAAAACTTGCGACAACATACATAAAGCCACAATAACCACGAAAAAGATGAGTAATCTTCTGATAATTTTCATCATAACTTCTCCCTAAATGATAAAACCTTTTTTATAGTATACCCCCAAAACCCCATTCGCATTTTTGATTCCCTAGTGTTACAATCTCTTTCGGTAAAAAATGCTTTTAACCATCGCATTGTGCAATCAGAGAGAGGTGTTTTACTTATGAATCGCAGAAAAATTTTAGCCTTATTTTTGCTGTCCACCCTGTTTATTGTTTTTAATATGACCGTCATCCGCGCCCAAGACCCCGCCCCCATCAAAATTGGTGTGGCTGTGGCGCAAAGTGGCACCGCATCCGCATTCGGTGTTGAACAAGTCATCGGCGCAGAAATTGCCGAAGCCTATTTCAATGAAAAAGGTGGGGTGAATGGTGTCCCGATTGAACTCGTTTTCCAAGATGCCGCCACCGATGAAAATGGCGCGATTAACGCCTTCAATATTTTGATGAATCAAGAAAATGTCGTGGGCATTTTGGGACCCACCCTCTCGCAACAAGCCTTCGCCGCCGTCCCAGAAGCCGACCGTGTTGGCGTGCCTGTGATTGCCCCGTCCAATACCGCCGCGGGCATCCCCCAAATTAGCGCCTTTAATGCGCGTGTATCTGCCCCTGTGACCGTCCTCGCGCCTATCGCACTCCGCACCGCCGTTGAATTGGAAGGTGTGAGCCGTGCCGTTGTGATTTTTGCGCGGAATGATGCGTTCAGTTCATCCGAAACCGTGTTGTTCCAATCTGCCGCCACCGAAATTGGTTTGAACGTGGCGAGTGTGTTGGAATATGAAACCACCGATACCAGCTTCGACATCCTCGCCAGTGATGCACTTGGCAATAGCCCTGATGTGATTATCATCTCTGGTTTGGCGGTGGATGGTGGCACATTGGTGCGTACATTGCGCGAATTGGGTTATGAAGGCTTAATTGTCGGCGGGAACGGGTTCAATACCCCCAACATTTTCCCCATCTGCCAAGAATATTGTGATGGTATTATCGTCGCCCAAGCCTATAACAACCAAGCCGAAAGCGAAATCAATGCCGAATTCCGCGCCCTTTATGAAGAAGGACAAGGCAAATTACCCGGTCAATTCCCCGCCCAAGCCTTCGCAGGGATTCAAGTTTTTGTCGAATCGCTCATCGAAATTGATAACACCGTTGGGCTGGATAGCTTTGGTGATGACCTCACCGCTTTGCGTGCCGCATTAAATACAACCCTGTTATCACTGGAATATGATACCCCCATCGGTATCATCAGCTTTGACCCCGATGGCGAAATCATCCAAAGCAATTTCTATGTGGCGCAAGTGGTCATGAATGATGACAACGAAACTGGCACATTTGCCTTGTTGGTCAGTGTGAACTTAGAACCCGAAGCCGAAGCCACTGAAGAACCTGTTTCCACACCCGAATCTTAATTTGTTTGCAATTGGGTTGTAAGGGCGCAACATGTTGCGCCCTTACGCATTACCCAAGCAAAATAACAGGGGGACACGCCCGTGATTTTTCAGTTGGTCAGCGGACTGGCAACAGGTGGCACATACGCCATATTCGCCATTGGTTATACACTCGTTTTTTCCATTTTAGGTATTATCAATTTCGCCCACGCCGCCATTTTTACGTTAGGCGCATATTTCACCTATTTGCTCATGGGCAGAAATATCACCAGTGGCGTGATGAAAGGGGTTGATTTACCCTTCGAGATGAGTTTTATTGTTGCCATGCTCACTGCATCCCTACTGGCAGGTTTATTGAGCGTCACACTGGATGCAATCGCCTTCCGCCCACTCCGCAACCGCAAATCCGATTCACTCCTCGCGCTTGTGACCAGTTTGGGCATGACCATCGTCCTCATCAATGGCATTCAATATTTATTCGGGACAGATTCTTATAATTTCCCCAGCAGGGTCATTGGTGACATCCCGCCCAGTGTCAGTTTTGACATTTTAGGTGAAAAAGTTGTGATTCGCACCAAAGTCCTCATCGTGATGGGTGTTTCCATCGTCATCGCCACGCTACTCACCCTATTCATCACCAAAACCAAAACCGGACGCGGGTTACGTGCTGTTTCAGAAGACCCAACGACTGCCAGCCTGATGGGGATTAATACCAACCGCCTCATCATGATTGCCTTTTTCATCAGTGGGTTCATCGCAGGCTTGGCGGGGACATTGGTCGCATGGAATGTCAGTTCGGGCATCACCGACCCGTATTTCGGTGTCAAATTTGGCTTAAAAGGCTTAGCGGTCATCGTTTTAGGTGGATTAGGCAA
>JALONZ010000491.1 GCA_025454675.1 Anaerolineae bacterium
CGTTCACCCATGCCACAAGCCTTTTTGAGCGCGTTTGCGCGGTTTCAATAAGTATTCACTCAAAATAGGGGATTTTGTAAGGGCGCAACATGTTGCGCCCTTACAGTTATAAATTCTCCAAATCATCGCCAGTAGCAGTTAACCCCAAAATATGATACCCCGCGTCCACATGAATCACTTCTCCTGTAACCATTCTGCTTAAATCGGATGCCAGCCATAACGCCACATCACCCACATCTTCTTGGGATACGGATTTTCGCAATGGCGATACTTTTTCGGCATATTTCAACATGGTACGCAACCCTGGCACCCCCGCCGCGGCGAGTGTTTTGATTGGACCCGCGCTAATGGCATTGACCCGAATCCCATTGGGACCCAAATCATTCGCCAGATAGCGGGTGATGGTCTCTAATGCCGATTTTGCCACCGCCATGACATGATATTTGGGCATGACTTTTTCGCTGGCATAATACGTTAGGCTCATGATGCTACCGCCTTCAGGCATCAATGGTGCGGCATGTTTGGCGAGTGCAATCAGGCTAAAGGCGCTAATATCCAACGCCATTTTGAACCCCTCGCGCGAAATATCCACAAACCGTCCGCCCAAATCATCACTATTGGCGAATGCGATGGAATGCACCAAAATATCTACCTTGCCGAAGCGTTCTTTGGCTTTTTCAAAAATATTGGCAATATCTTCATCGCTGGTCACATCGCATTCTTCCACAAAGGTGCATCCAATTTCTTCTGCGAGCGGGAAAACACGCTTTTTGAGGACTTCTCCCGCAAAACTGAGTCCGATGGTCGCGCCTTGCTCATGTAATTTTTTGGTGATGCCCCATGCGATTGAATTTTTATTGGCGACACCAAAAACCAACGCCACTTTGCCATCTAACATGCCCATATTCAAGCCTCCTAATGATTATAAAAAGCAAAATTATAGCAGTATCAAAATTAAATGAATTGCCCCAAGCACACCTGCACCAACGATGAGCAGATTAGAAAACCACGTATTAAATTTGTAATTGGGGTTATTGCGGAAAATCCAATGCAACCCAACATGAATGATGAGGAACAAATCAAATCCTATTTGAAAGGTTTTGTTTGGCGCAAACCAGATAATAAGGGCGAGTAGTGGAATATGAAGCCCTGTAAAAATGCGATATGCGGTTACATCATCAAACGGTTTCAGAAAAAAGAATATACGCCATTCATAACACAAGATAGCATCCATCTCATGGGCAATGAGCCATGCGATATTGATATAAAAAAGGAAATTTACAGCATCATCCATAATATTTTCTCCTGTTCGATAGGTAATTATATGATATATGCCATTCATAACCACCCCAATTCAGAATGGGCTATAATAAAATGGATATTTTTCACTAAGTTTAAGGAGTCAATGATATGTCCGATGCGCCCATTAATGTCCTTGTGGCAATGAATTTTTCTGAGGAAACACTCAATCGGTTACGTGCGGTGTCGGATAGGCTGAATATCACCTGTTACGCGGGGCAAGTGCCACCCCAAGCATATGAAGATGTTGAGGTACTGTATACCATCTTTAATTTCCCAACCCCTGCCGAAGCACCTCATCTCAAATGGATACAATTGCATTATGCGGGGTTGGATAGTGTGGTGAATCGCCCGATTGCCCAACAAGACCATATTCAAATCACCAGCGCCAGTGGGATTCATGCCACACCGATTTCGGAATATTGCATCGGGATGATGTTGGCATTTTCGCTCCAATTCCCAAAAATGTGGCGCTTGCAAGGTGAATCGAAATGGGCAGACCGTCCGCATGAGACATTCCGACCCGTTGGGTTGCGTGGGCAGGTGTTGGGGATTGTGGGATATGGTAGCATCGGGCGCGAATTGGCGCGGATTGCTCATGCGATGGGGATGAAAATTTTGGCGACCAAAAATAATTTGCTCAAACCCCAAGAGGAACTCGATTATATCGAAGCAGGTACAGGCGACCCCAACGCCGAAATTCCAGAACGGTTATATCCCCCCGAAGCACTCGGTTCGATGGTGGAGGTGTGTGATTATGTGGTGGTGACTGTCCCCCTCACCGACAAAACACACCATGCTATCAATGCGGATATACTCAAACGGATGAAATCTACGGCGGTGATTATCAATATCGCACGCGGGGCGGTGATAGATGAGCAAGCCCTGATTGAAGCCTTGCAAAATGGCACAATCGCGGGTGCGGGATTAGACGTATTTGAAGAAGAACCGCTCCCCGCATCTAGCCCATTATGGAGCATGGAGAATGTGCTGATTAGTCCGCATGTATCGGGGAATAATACGCGCTATGGAGAACGGGCGGCGCGGGTATTTGAAGAGAATTTGCGCCGATATATCAATCATCAACCCCTTTTGAATCAATTTGACCGCAAACGGGGATATTAATCTGTGGATACATGGGTTTTATGCAACTTTTGATGAAAGATTGCGTATAATCTTTAGAGAGTCATTTACGAAGGATTTAGGAGTCATTTTATGGAAGAAAATCTCAATTCAGAACGTCCCATGACGGATGAAGAGAAGCGCACGGCTTTCGAGACCTTTTTGTCGCATCAAAAACGCGCATTAGAAGAAACCGGCAAGGCACTTGAAGCCTTGTTGCCAGAAGGTTTTCGGGTGCATGGGAGCAATGCCAGTAAAGAATTCACCAAAGGGTTTAAGGTGTTGGTGAATGCCGCCATGCAAGAACTCCGTAAAGCGCGGAAATCGGCGGAAGAGGGCGAAATGCCAGAGGATGCTGAAGAAACCCCTGTTTCGACCACAGGCAAGAATAAAGTCCGTGTGAAGGTAGAATAAGCTGATAGGGGCGGATATAAAAACGAGCCGTTTTTATATCCGCCCCCAGCGTCATGCTTATTTAACGTGAGTTATGGATAATTTTGAACTCAATTCGTCAATTTATCTCGCCAGAAGCTAAAGCACAATACCGTTAAGATAAGGTTTTTACCCCACCCCCTAACCC
>JALONZ010000492.1 GCA_025454675.1 Anaerolineae bacterium
ACCGCAAAGTGGCAGAAAATTTGCTTCGGCAAGCCCGCCAACAACTGGATATTTTGCAAGCAACCGATAATGTGTTTCAATCCGATTTTTATAGTTATCGTTATTTTGCTACAGAGGGATTTTTACCCGGTTATAGTTTTACGCGCTTACCCATCTCGGCATACATCCCCTCGCGTAAATCATCGGCAAAAAGTGATACCTACCTCTCGCGCCCACGCTTTTTAGCCGTCAGCGAATTTGGTCCCAAAGCGATTATTTATCATGAGGGGTCAAAATATATGATTAACCGCGTGCTGATGCCTGTCGCCACACACGATGAGGAATCATCGGGTTATTTTAGTCGCGCCCAACCCTGTGAGCATTGCGGTTATATTCACCAACATGTTGAACATGATTTGTGTGAGCGATGCGGGCAACCCCTAGCTCATACCCTTAACAACCTGATGCTGATGCAAAATGTCGAAACAGTCCGCCGTTTTCGCATTAATTCTGATGAAGAAGACCGTTTTCGGCAAGGATTTGAGATATTAACCCGCTATCATTTCAATACAACCTATCCCACCACCACCGTTCAAGTAGATGGTCGTGATTTTTTTCATCTCACCTACGCCCCAACCGCAACCATTTGGCGCATTAACTTGGGCAAAACACGGCGTAAAAATAAAAACGAAAAAGGATTTATGCTCGACCTTGAGCGCGGATTTTGGCTTAAAGAAAGTGAAGCCGATACGGATGATGCCGATGATACCACACTCCCCAGCGAATCGAGTGGGCATAAACGCCGTGTTGTGCCATATGTCACCGAGACCAAAAATTGTCTGCTATTGCAACCCGCCGATGACTTGGATACGGATGAGATGGCGACCCTGCAATCGGCGCTCAAACGCGCCATTCAAGCCGAATATCAATTAGAAGATGCCGAATTATCGTGCGTGGCATTGCCAGATGATAGCAATCGGCGCATTTTGCTGTTTTATGAAGTGGCAGAGGGTGGCGCGGGCGTGTTGAATCAACTGATTGATGATGCCGATGCGCTTCAGCAAATCGCCAAAACCGCACTGAGCATCTGCCATTATGATATGACAGGTCATGATAAAACGGATAAAAATACGGGCATAAAACCTTGCGTCAATGCGTGTTATGACTGCCTGATGAATTATGGCAATCAGCGCGACCATCGCATCTTAGACCGCGCCCTCATCCGCGATTTTTTGCTGGCTATGACCCGCATCACCATCCAAGCCTCGCCGAATCAACGCCCGCGCGAGGTGCATTATCACAACTTGTTGGCGCAATGCGAATCCGATTTAGAAAAAGAGTGGCTCACTTATCTGTATGACGGCGGGTATCATCTGCCCACCCACGCCCAATATCCATTCGACCCGTGCCAAACCCGTCCCGATTTTATTTATCATGGCGATAATGTGGCAATTTATATTGATGGTATTCATCACGATAAGCCCAATCAACAAAAATTGGATAAATCGCGCCGTGATTGCCTAGAAGACGAGGGTATCACCGTCATCGTATTTGGCTATCAAAAAAATGCGTGGGATGCCATTTTAACAAACTATCGAGATTTATTTGGAGGCAGACATGGCTAATTTTGGTGTTGGGGCTTTGGTACGCTTGCGCGGACGCGATTGGGTGGTTTTGCCACAATCCGAACCCGATTTGCTGGTTTTGCGACCACTCGGTGGCACGGATGATGAAATCACCGCCATCATGTTGGGTGATGCCCAAGCGGGTTACGAAATTCCCACCGAAGGGCAATTCATTTTGCCCAGTGCTGACCAAATCGGCAACCATCGCACGGCGGGCATTTTGCGCGATGCGATTAAACTCGGATTCCGGTCTAGCGCGGGTCCGTTTCGCTCATTTGGGCATTTGGGTGTCGAACCGCGCCCCTATCAACTGGTGCCTTTGCTGATGGCGTTGCGCCTGAATCCCGTGCGCCTGCTGATTGCCGATGATGTGGGGATTGGCAAAACGATTGAAGCCGGGCTAATTTTGCGTGAATTGATAGACCGCAACGAAGTAGAGGGGTTTAGTGTATTATGTCCGCCCCATTTGGCGGAACAATGGCAAGCAGAACTGCGCCATAAATTTCATATCGAAGCCGAATTGGTCTTATCCAGCACCGCCACGCGCCTAGAACGGGTTTGTCGGGTGGGCGAATCGTTATTCATGTATCACCCCTTCACCATCGTCTCCACCGATTTCATCAAGACAGACCGTCGCCGCGCCGAATTTTTGAATCATGCCCCGCATTGCATCATCATTGATGAGGCGCATACTGTCGCCCACAGCCTAGAGAAAAATGCAGGCAAACATCAACGCTATCAACTGGTCAAACAATTGGCAGAAAAAACCGAGCGCCACCTGATTTTGGTCACTGCCACACCCCATAGTGGCAAAGATGATGCGTTTCGGTCTTTATTAGCCTTGCTCAAATCCGAATTTGCCGATTTACCCGATGACCTGAGTGGCGCAGACAACGAAAAACATCGGCGTGAACTGGCAAAATATTTCATCCAACGCAGGCGTGCCGATATTTTGCAATATGCCGATTCGCGCACACCCTTCCCCGCCCGTGACCAAGCCGAACTCACCTACACCCTCACCCCCGCCTACCGCCAATTATTTGAGCGTGTGGTGGCGTATGCCCGCGAAACCATCCGCCAGACCGATGGCGATTATCGCTATCGCGTGCGCTGGTGGTCGGCATTGGCATTATTACGCTCACTCGCATCCAGCCCCGCCGCCGCCGCCCAAACCCTACGCAACCGCGCAGGTGTCGCCGATGCCGAAACGGATGAAGATGTGGATGACATCGGTGAACGCGCCGTCCTCGACACCTTAGTGGAGGACACCAGCGAAATGTTCGATATGCCCCCCGGTGGCGATTATTTGCGCGAAGGCGATGCCCAAAAACGCCAATTGCGCGACATGGCAACCCTCGCCGTGTCGTTGATGAATCCCCAAGCCGACCAAAAATTG
>JALONZ010000493.1 GCA_025454675.1 Anaerolineae bacterium
TAATGTCAACAGGGTATGGCGTGTGATGCCATACCCACTTTGTGACACTTGCTCATTATATGCCCAACTGCATCCGCGCAAATCCGAAAAACACGTATACACAGACTCCGCCCGCACAATCACATCGCTATAGTAAATGGGTTTTCCACCATAACGATTCCCGCGTAATACAGGGGCGGCAATGGCTTCGATGGATGCGGATTGACGGCGCATGAGTACATAAGGCAATCCACAGATGAAGGCTAAATCTGGAGCTATCGCCTCAAATTGGTCATGGGTATCACCCACAACCAATTCCGTTTGAAATCCTAATTGCACTTCAATCTGATTTGCAATCGCTTGATAGGCTGGGTATACATTAGGTGCTAAAAATGTTGCAATCCGAAAAACAGACATTATGCCTTGCCCAATTCATCCACACTAAAATCTATTGCTACCACATAACTATCATCCAAAAGCAACGCCTTCATATTGGGGGTTTCTTTATGCTTCTCGCCGATGAGTACCTTCGCCTCTAAGCCGTGATGAATCAGCACCTTTTCCATTTTATCTGCTAGTGGTTTGGGCATCTGACCGACCAAATCCCCCCCACCCGTGAATAAATCGAACATCGGCATCTGCACATTCAAATATTGGGGCAAATGTCGCCATAACCCGAAGGTGGAACTATAGGTTTGAAACACATCAATCATCAACCCATTCACATCGGCAGGTGTTCCCTTAAAAAATACACCTGTCGGCAGGCTGTTATATTCGTATAGCAGAGGATGTTCTTCTGCCTGATGCACCGCGATTTTGCGGAACATGCCCACACTCACACGATGCTCCTGCACACCCACCGCCCGCACAATATACCGCGCTTTATCGCGCAAGCCACCGACCGATTCATCAAAATACGTGCTGGCGATGACGAATTGTAGGGTATCTGGCACAGCATCCATCTGCACCATCAAACACACCCCATAACCATTCTCCGAATTAATTTCGCCGATGAGTTGGTCTAATTTATTTGGCATTATGCCAATCCTTTCAGGCGGTTAGCCAGCCAATCCATCATCGGAAAACCTGCATTTTGGGCATCGGCAAGCGCCACATCCACATCATACGGCAATGCTTTAAGCTGAATATCCACCGCACCATCCGCAAATGTGAATAAGCCCCATTGCACTTTGCTTGGCATATCGAATGATGCGCCAACACTGCCACAATTGACCACTTGCCAGCGCCCAATTTGCCGATTCATTTGTTGGTGGATATGTGCGCTGATGGCAAGCCTGCCTTCTCTATCTAACAAGGCATCCGCAAATTCTTCATCGGGTGCATTGGGCAAAACCACTTTTTCATCATCACCAGGGATAGCATGATAACCGATGACCCAACCAAACCCCTCCACATAATGCGCCGTTTCTCTGCCCAGTCGTTTGGCGAGGAATTGATAATCATCCCAAGTGAGTTTTGATAAGCCCCAATTGAGAATCGTATCACCATCAAGCCGTGCCTGATGTAATTTTTGAAATTTTTCTTCTTCGGTGGCGGGTGGGAGTTTGAAGCGCTCTCCTGTGACCAAATAGCGGTCGGTGTTGCCACCAATCACCATAAACTTGTCTTTGCCAAATGCCTCGCGCCATGTCCGAATGGTTTGAATACACTCGGCGGGGCGTGCGCCATGTGATGCGAGGTCGCCCAAGCACCAAATCAAATCGGGTTGATGCGCCTCAATATCGACTTTAACAGTTTCTAGTGCGGTTAAATTGCCATGAACATCAGAAAATACAGCCAGTTTCATAATAAGTCCTTTCGATTCTGATGATGTTATTGTGGCATATTTTGAGGGTGGATGCTATGATTGAACAAAAATGCTAAGAAAGGGTAAAGTAGATGTTACTTGAATCTATCCAGTTTAATTCATTACCAAAATCGCACCCGCGCACATTCCCTTATACCATACCTTTTATTCAAAACACCAAAAAGGTGCATTTTAACACCCCCATCACATTTTTAGTCGGCGAAAATGGCAGTGGAAAATCTTCCTTCTTAGAGATGATTGCTTGTGCCATTGGGTCAATTACGGTGGGGACAGAATCCGTTACAACCGATAAATTCCTCGCGCCTATCCGTCAATTTGCTGAGGCATATCTCAAATTGGTGTGGTCAAAACGTACCAAAAAGGGATTTTTTATGCGTGCAGAAGATTTTTTTGGATATGCTAAACGCATGGCACAAACACAAGCCGAAATGCAATCCGATTTACAGGCAGTTGATGAGGAATATGCGGAAAAATCGGCGTTCACCCGCGCACTAGCAGAAATGCCCTATAAACGTGAACTTTATGAGATGCAAAAGGATTATGGTGATGGATTAGATGCCAATTCACATGGGGAAGGATTTTTTAAGTTATTCCAGCGCAGATTTGTTGGGGAAGGGGTTTATCTATTGGATGAGCCAGAAGCCCCGTTATCACCCAATCGGCAACTTGCATTTTTAGTGATGCTCAAAGATATGATAGGGCGTGGCGGGCAATTTATTATCGCCACACATTCTCCGATTTTGTTGGCATATCCTAACGCGACTATCCTCAATTTTGATGAGGGACATATCCGCCCAATTGTCTATGATGATTTAGAGCATGTGACGGTCACGCGCAATTTTTTGAATAACCCACAAGCATATCTGCGCCATTTATTTGATGACGCAGACTAATTTACCTTAATGAATTATTAGAGGAATGCTTATGGAGAAAAGATTTTGAACTCAAATGATTTTTATGTGGCGGACATACATGCTTCGCGTTAGTCCGCCATTACAATCCTGCCTATTTTGGTGGTGTTGTACTGTTTACGAACATCGGACGCACCGTAGCGGCGTGTCTGGTGGACGACATACGCACTGCGTGCTTAGTCGTCCATTACATAAAGCCCAGTTTGAGGGGTGTAATGGCTGACTAGAGGCTTCAGCCTCGTATGTCAGCCACAGAAATCTTTTTACCCTGCGT
>JALONZ010000019.1 GCA_025454675.1 Anaerolineae bacterium
CGGCATACGCATCATTATCAGGCAAATCGGCAATTTCAAGATTTTGCAATTCGCTAAACCATATCAAATCCACATTGATAAGGTGCATAATGTGGTTGCGGATAGACCCTAATGAATAGGCGCTCGGTTGGACGAATTGTTCTTGTGGCAAATCGGCGATATAACGAGTCCACAATTTGCGATTTTCATTGAAATGATACTCATAGAGATAGCGAAACGCATCGGCATTCATATTTTGCTCCTTAATCCTTCACCTGACGTATATAGTATAGCACACATGAGCGATTATGCGACCATAGTCCCCATTTCTAATCGGGTGTACACTGAACATCAGAAAGGGGACATCATTATGGATGCAATCATCACAGAAGGACTGAGTAAACACTTCAAAGAGAATCGTGCGGTGAATGAATTGTCTTTCACCGTCCAAGAAGGTGAAGTTTTCGGCTTTTTGGGGCATAACGGGGCGGGTAAAACTACCACCACCCGCTTATTAAATGGCGTGCTTGAACCGACTAATGGGGGATGCACCGTTTTGGGATTCAATCCAACCACACAAGGCGAATTATTGCGCCAAAAAACGGGTATCCTCACGGAAACGCCCGCGTTGGATGAACGCCTCAACGCGGTGGATAATTTGACGATGTTCGCCGATTTGTATGGTGTGCCACGCGCCGATGTGAAAAAGCGCGTTTTGGATATGTTGGGGTCATTTGACCTCGCAGACCGCGCGACAGAAAAAGTCGGCGGGTATAGCAAAGGGATGAAACAACGCCTTGCGATTGCACGCGCCTTTTTGCATCGCCCGCGCCTGATATTTTTGGATGAACCGACCAGTAGCCTAGACCCCATTTCATCGCGGGGTGTGCATGATATGATTCGGCATATTAGCCAAGATGAAGGCGCGACTGTGTTTTTATGCACCCATAACCTAACCGAAGCGCAACGCCTCTGTCATCGGGTGGCGGTGCTGGAAAAAGGGCGGTTGGTGGCAATCGGCACACCGAGCGAATTGGGCGCACAAGTGGGCATGGCGCTGAAATATCATCTTGAAGTGGGTGAATCGCAAATTCGTGAGGCAAAATCGGTTTTGGATGGTGTGGCGGGTGTATCGGAACTGACGATAGACGGCACGGTTTTGCGTTTTTCCATCACCAAAAAAGACACCATCCCCGATATTTTGGCGATGCTGGTCAATCGGGGTGTGCGGGTATATGGCATCGAGGCGGGTGAATCGGCATTAGAGGATATTTATTTCGCGTTGCACAATGCAGAGGTGAATCATGCGTAATTTGAACTGGCGTGGCATTTGATTTGCGTGTGATTCGCAGGACGAAAATGGTATGGATGCCGATGCTCATCTTGCCGATTTTATTCACCTTTGTGATGCCGTTGCTGGTGGGCATCTTATTTTTGAGCATCCCAGCAGATTCGCCAGAATTTGCCGATATGATGAGCGATTTTGGCGCGATGCTCATGAATGCACCTCTGAATGATTCGTTTTTTGCCAGTTTGACCAGCGATACATTGAAATTATTGTATTTGGTCTATCTGTATATGTTTGCGCCATTTTTCCTGATGATTCCTATCATGACGGGGAGTGTGGTGGCGGCGGATAGCTTTGCGGGCGAAAAAGAACGCAAAACCTTAGAGGCATTGCTCCATACGCCATTGAGCGATTTTGAATTGTATTTGGCGAAATGGTTATCTCCGTTGATTGCAGGTGTGGCGGTGTCGTTGGTGAGTGCGCTTTTATATGCGATTGTGGTGAATGGTATCGGCTTATCGGCATTTGGTCGCCTGATTTTCCCGAATTTCGCGTGGATTATCATGCTGATATGGCTTGTGCCTGCCGTGACTGGGCTATCGTTAGGCATAACCGTTTGGGTATCCTCGCGCGTGAGTACCTTCTTAGAAGCCTATCAAGCAGGGGCATTCGCCGTTTTGCCATTCGTTTTGTTATTTGTGGGGCAAATGGCGGGCGTGTTATATTTTGATGTCATCGTGACGGTGATATTAGGCGCGATTATCTGGCTGATAGACGGATTTTTATTTTGGATTGGCGGAAAAGGATTCAGTCGGGGCGCAATTCTGAGCCGATTATCATAAGGTGGCTGACATATGCCCCAAAGGGCTAGTCAGCCAGTACATCTCCACCTATGATGGGCTTGTAGGGACACGATTCTTCGTGTCCTCTTATATCCGCCCTAAAAAAATTTATTATCCACCAACGGGGTAATTGGTTGTCCACAACAGCGGCGACCATGTAATCGCCTCCACATTGCTCACAGGCAATTGTACGGTTAAGCCGTTTTGCCACACCAACACACTGCCATCTTCCGCCACATACGCCACACTTAGCCCATCGGGTGAAATGGCGAGTTTGGCGAAGGTATCGAAATAACTCAGGCTTGTGCCAATATCACCCAAATAGCGCCCGTCTGAACTTTGTGCGCTCCAAATGAGACCATACACAAAATCCACATTATAGGTGCTAAATGAGACATAATTGCCTTGTGTGAGGCTTTGCCACGCGCTATATCCCACCAAAATGCCCATAAAATCCACAATATTATTCGTGAGCGGGTCTATGAGTTGGGGTAACTCGGTGGAGTTAATCACGGCAACACCGTTTTCCATCGCATTGACAAATTCTGTGCCTGTAAACCAAACCAATGCGTGCATTGGCGTATCACTCACGGGGATAGTAATGGCGTTGTAGTTATTGCCATTGACATCATAGAAATAATATGTTGCCACAAAGCCTTCAATCGTTTGGTCATAATTATAGGTGAGATACACAAAACCTAATGCGCCCCATTCCACATCGGCGGGACCCTGTTGCTCATAACCGATGGGCAACTCCGATACAACCACGCGCGTGGTTTGATTGGCGAGGTTATAAATCACCAATTCGCTGGTATAGGCGGGAACATTAAATTGTGTCCATGCGATTTCTGTGCCATCTGGCGACCAAACCGGATTTGACCGCGCAATAAAATTATCATTGCCGTTTATATCACCAAACACCGCCCCATCGGATTGGTCGGCAATGCGTAGCGCATCGCCTGTAAATGGGTCTAGGAGCCAAATATTGCCTGCGGGTTCACCCGGATTCATGGGGGCGTTGTTGTTGATGGCTTCCACGGCGATAGTCGCCCATGATTTATAAGCTACCCAATCGCCATTGGGCGACATGACAGGCTTAAAGTTATAACCCCATGTGGTAAGTTGTACGAGGGCATCCGTTTGCGGATTCCACGTCCAAATATCGCCACTAATGAGCATCACCAGGGGCATATTCATCGGTTGGGCGGATGTTGAGGCAGGGCGCAAAATCCCCACCGATAGGAGTAATATCAAAGTCAGTAAAATGAGGCGTTTCATCACAAAATCTCTCCACAGCTATTGTAACCATGCACCTATTATAACGCGAGATTGCCCAGCGTACCTGAATCGGTGGATGAAAAGCGAATTGTGATAAATTGAGGGGTGCTATTATTGACTTATTTCGTGTTTTTTAAGGCAATTTTGTGAATATATTCTGATAATCCATCATGTTTGATACCAAATTGTCGGGTTACAACGATATAAAGCCATGAAAATAATCGAAACACGATATACCCTATCACAATACCCAATGTATTCATCATAAAGTCGTTTATATCAACAACGCGATAGGGGTATCTCAATAACAAAGAGATAATGAGTTGAATGGCTTCTATCCCTAAACCAACGGTTGGCGCTAACCAAATGAAATGCTTTGGTTTGACATACACGATAAAATTTAGCCCAAAACCGAAAGGTACAGTTAACAGAATATTCAGGATTAATCCGGGTAAAGCCCCCGATAATGTTGTGAAGTGTCCAAAATAGAAGGGGGCGAGATTTATATCTAACAGGGAAGCCTGTTGTCGCATGACATCCACATATTGCCCACTTAGATGGATGGGGAAAAATACTTTTTCTATGACATAGAGTAAATATACCCCAAATAACCCAAAACACACAAGATATGATGGGCTGTGTTTTTTACGCCATAAAATGATTAAAATCATGGCAAGAATGCCAAGCATAATAAACCAGATATCAATGCCTAAATTATCACTGTAAATTTGCATGAGTGCTTTACCATCACAAACAAAGATGCTTATTATAGGGTATATTTCAGATTAGGGCAGACTGACAAAGCGCATATCCGCCCTAAATGATATTGTGTGATTACAAACCAACCCTCTATTCCGTGTCGTATGACATCGATTGAAGAATAGAAGGAGAATCCTTCCGGTCCGCCCGGCACAGGTAAGAGTAAACAATTTGGTATCCGAGGATAGTTAATCCGAATAATCAGCAATTCTTTTTTGCCACTATGGTTACTCAGGTCAATATTCATTGGGATAAAACTATATGAGTTATATGGTGATAAGAGACCATAAAATACTTGCTTATCATCCAGAATTGGTATTTGAATATAATTCAGTAAGGCTATTAAGGCAAATGGCTGTGACTGTGGGGTGATATTATGCTCGGCTTGCTTATCATATTGTTCCATGTAACCCGCACTAATATAAAAGCCTAGTTCTTTTGTTACAGGCTTATAGATGTTAGAATCATCCCACATTCTATGAGATTGGTCACTATGGATACTTAACGCCCAATAGGTATCGGTGTTTCCATTAGAACGATATTCGTTTGGTTGAATTAATTCATAATGGGTTATATCCATCACTAGCGATGGATTGCCAACAATCAGTGTGATGCGCCTTACAAAAACTCCAACACGACCATGATTAAAAAGTTCGGTTTGTTCAATACCTATTATAATCACTTCATGGATACCCTCAGCTAATGGGGGAATGGTCATATCAAATATTTGGGTTTGATGATAATTGAAAACCATGTTTTGATAGGGAAAATTTTTATCATCGAAGGCATCGGGCAATTGCACTTCATTGAGCAAGGCAATATAACGTACAGGCAAAGTTGAATCTGTGTTAGTGGAGTGATAGTAACCTCTATAAGTGAATTGAATAGGTATATTAGGCTCTACCTTGTATGTTTCAAATCCGATTTTTTCGGCATTCTTTGAAATTAATCCAGAAGCGAGACCATCTCCAAAAACATGATTAGCAATAAATTCATCCCAATCATCTCCAAAAACATCAGCATTATACCAACATAATTGATTATTGGGTTGAGGCGTTATTGAAAGTGCTTGATAAATATTTTGAATCTGATTCATACTCACTGAAGTATCACTTGGTGAAGTGGTTGGGCTTGTACACCCAACCACTAAGATGTTAATTATTAAAACAACAAAAAACATTATTTTTTGTGAAAATCCTTTAAACATTTGGTCATTCCTCAAGGTGTAGCATATAGATCAATTACTGGTTCCCATAGGCTATTAGCTGATAACGCATAATGTGAACTAATTTTTGAACTTCAACACTACCTGTATAGCCTGTGTGACAATTTTCTCCTGTAACACCGAAATTGGTATTATGCCCTAACATCAACACAATACGAACACATATACGGATAAGTATGGTATTGGTTGTTATCCTTGTATTTGCTTTCCCTTGTATCCAACAATTAAACCCGAAGCAACTACCAGGAACATATTGCCAGTCAAATCTGGAAGTAGCTTCAACACCGCCTTGACTCACCATTAATTGAATTTCACCGGGGTTTCCTTCTGTTGGAAAATAATAAAATTCACTGACCGAAACACTGCCTGTCACAACATCTTGTGATTCGTCCTTATCATCCGTTTCCTGTGCAAAAACTGCACCATTAACCATGATAAATAAGCCGATAAATAGCACCAAAATTTTTTTCATATATATCTCCTAACTCGATATAACTTATCAAATGTTGTAAAGTTCAAGAGGGGTGTGTTGAAAATAAGAGGGGTGTGTTGAAGTTTACTTTTTTAGTATATCATCTATTTAGTTCTGTTAATCCTGCATAATGTCGTGAAGAAAGTATGATAAATGACATCTCAGGCAAATGTGCAAACGCACAGTTTTATCTTGTGCAAGTTGCCTATTTATGCTACACTACTGCGCGGTTTGATGCAGATATTTATTTGCATCAGCTAATTTCACATGCCCCGACTGCTTGTGCGTGTCGTCTGATAAATCAGGTGAACACAACGGAATGACGGACATGCTTAGTGATAACACGATAAAATTTAGGAGAATACTTTACCATGCCTTCATCAGTAACACTGAAACAATTACTGGAAACTGGCGTGCATTTTGGACACCGCACCCAAAAGTGGAATCCACAAATGGCACCCTACATCTTCACCCAACGCAATGGGATTCATATCATTGATTTGCAACAAACCATCGCCAATCTGAATGCGTATTATGACATCATTCGGGATACAGTCGCCAAAGGTGGCAATGTCTTATTTGTTGGCACAAAACGCCAAGCCCAAGAAACTATCGCCCAAGAAGCGGCACGTTGCGGAATGCCATATGTCAATCAACGCTGGCTGGGTGGCACACTCACCAATTGGCGTACCATCCGTGAACGGATTGATACCCTGAAAAAATTAGAAATCCGCCGCGACAAAGGCGAATTTGAATTGCTCACCAAACGCGAAGCCCTGATGTTGAACCGCGAAATTGACAAACTCAACTTACGCTTGGGTGGGATTCGTGAAATGCGCCGTCTGCCAGAATTGGTCATCATCGTGGATACCCGCCGTGAAGCGACCGCCGTCAAAGAAGCCAATGTGCTGAATATTCCCATTATGGCATTGGTGGATACCAATTGTGACCCACGTTCTATTGATTATGTGTTGCCGGGGAATGATGATGCCATGCGTGCCATCAAACTCATCATTGAAGCCTTTGCCAATGCAGTCATCGAAGGGCGTGATATGCGTGACAAAGACACCCTAGAAGAAGATGAAACCACTTACGATAGCCGTAAGAACTATGAAGAAGATGATGAGGAAGAAAGCGACGACAAATATTTCGGCGCATCTACCCTTGCCAAATTACGTGATTCTAAATTATTTGAGGATGAGGACTAAAAATATGGCAGAAATTACCGCCAAAATGGTGAAAGACTTGCGCGAAATGAGTGGCGCGGGTCCATTGGATTGCAAAAAAGCCCTTGAAATGCACAATGGTGATATGGCGAAAGCCGCCGATTGGCTTCGTGAAAAAGGCATTGCCAAAGCCACCAAAAAATTGAATTCTGGGCGTGCGATGAACGAAGGTGTCATCGAAAGTTACATGCACTTCAATTCGCGCTTGGGCGTGATGGTTGAGGTCAATTGCGAAACCGATTTTGTTGCCAACACCCCAACTTTCCGCACCTTTGCCAAAGATTTGGCACGTCATATTGCCAGCGTATCGCCTCAATATGTTCGCCGTGAAGATGTGCCACAAGACATCATCGAACACGAAAAAGGCATTCAACTGCGTATGTTGCAAGAAGACCCCAAAAATGCCAGCAAACCTGCCGATATTTTGGAAAAAATTGTGCAAGGACGCATGGATAAGTTCTATAGCGATATTGTGTTGATGGAACAAGCCTTCATCAAAGATGAATCCAAAACCATCGCCCAATTGTTGCAAGAAGTGGTGGCAGAACTGGGTGAAAGCATTCAAATTAGTCGCTTTGCCCGTTTCGCAGTCGGTGAAGCCGCTTCTACAGAAGGTGATGCAGAATAACATGGGGCATTGGCGAACATCCCCCCCCTGTTTAACACCAACTGGATGTTCAAATAACACCAACGGATTAGCATTTGCTAGTCCGTTTTTTTTGCGAATTTTTAAGAAAGGATGTTTAGCATGACCCAAAAAGCATATGACCGTATCCTCCTCAAACTGAGTGGTGAAGCCCTTGCAGGTGATAAAGGCTTTGGGATAGACCCCAGTCGCGCCCAAGACATCGCAATCAAAATCAAACGCATTTTTGAGTTGGGGGTGCAAATTGGGGTGGTGATTGGGGCAGGTAATTTATGGCGCGGGGAGCAAGGTGTTAAGCGTGGCATGGAACAATCCACCGCCGACCACATGGGCATGATTGGTACAGTCATGAATGGGTTGGCATTACAAGATGCGCTCCAACGCGAAGGCGTGACCACTCGTGTGCAAACCGCCGTCCAAATGAACACTGTTGCCGAACCCTACATCCGTTTGCGTGCAATTCGTCATCTGGAAAAAGAACGGGTCGTCATCATCACAGGTGGCACGGGCAATCCGTATTTTACCACCGATACCGCCGCCGCCCTGCGTGCGATGGAAATTAACGCCCAAATTGTGATTAAAGCCACCAAAGTGGATGGTGTGTACTCTGCCGACCCCAAAAAAGACCCCAATGCCACCCGATACACCCATCTGAATTATGATGAAGTGATTGCCAATAAATTTGAAGTGATGGATATGACCGCTTTCACCCTGTGTCAAGAGAATAAAATGCCAATTCTGGTCATCAATTTTTGGGCAGAAGATGATTTATATCGTGCCGTGTGTGGCGACCACAGCGTCGGCACGATTATCAGCAATTAATTATCCATATCCAAGTGAATGGGCAAACGCACGATGATTATCGTGCCTTTGCCCTCATCACTCTCCACCTCAATCGTCCCGTTATGAAGCATAATGGCTTGTTTGGCGATGGCGAGTCCCAGCCCTGTCCCTGGTGTTGTTCCCACATTTGACCCGCGATGAAACGGCTCAAATAACCGCGATTGGTCGGCTTTTGGGATGCCAATTCCCTTATCTTGCACCCGAATCACCACATTCCGCCCCTCATGTTCCACATCAATTTGTACCACATCCCCTGTTGGTGAATATTTCAGGGCATTTGAAATCAGGTTGCTAAATACTTGGCGCATGAGTTTAATGTCTACCATCACCATGATTTGGCTTTGGTTGCTATTGAATAATAATTGATGCGTCTGTTTGTGCGTCAGGCTAAATTCGCCAACCAACCGCCTGCAATAATCCACAATATCCAACAATTCGGGCATCATGGTGGTGTTATGCACATCACTGCGACTGATGGTTGCCACATCTTTGATTAAATCTGTCACCAATTCCACTTGTTGGCGAATATTTTCGATATACAATAATTTTTCTTCGGGTGGGGCTTGGTCGCCATATAATTTGAGTAAGTCGTTGGAAAGCATAATAGATGCCAGTGGTGTCCGAAGTTCATGCGACATCATGGTGATGAACCGATTTTTAAGCTCGCGCAATTCGCGTTCTTTTTGCAGTTCAATGCTCATCGTTTCTTTTTCAAGCACCTCTGCCTCAAGGCGTTTGCGCTCGGTAATATCTTGAACAATCCCAATATACACCGTCCGATTGCCCAAAATCACTTTGCTCAGGGCAAAATACATCGGGAACTCGCGCCCATCGCACCGTTTGCCAATATGCTCATGGTCTATGCGGGTGACTAAATCTTCTAAAAATTGGCGTGTGGTTTTATTTTTGGGGATGCTAACAATTAAGTGGTCTATAGATTGTGATGTAAATTGGTCTACGGTATATTCAAAAATGGCACAGGCGGCAATATTGGCAGTTTCGATGAATCCCCGCGAATCGAGTGTGATGATGCCATTCACCACATTATCTAATATGGCTTGAATCCGCTTTTGACTCTCAGAGAGTTCCACTTGCGTAATTTTGAGTTCGGTCACATTTTGATGCGCCACGATATAGCGGTCTTGCCCGTCCCAGCTAAATCGGGTGACACTCATGATAAACCAGCGTTTTTGATTGGCGCTGTGGCACGGGTATTCCATCTTAAATTCATCCCGTTGCCGATTCATCACCTCGCGGATGCCCATCGCCACCAGTCCCGCCTCGCGGTTATTGCGCCCAGTAGACTTATCACACACCTCTAAATAATTCATCCCGATACAATAATCGGGATCTACTAAATGATTATCTACACCAAAATTTCGCCATGCCGCGTTCACCCCAATAATCACCCCGTTTTTATTGAGGATGGCAACATGGGCAGACAAAGCATCTAATGCTGATTGAATAAATCGCTCCGATTGCGATATATGATTGGCTTGTAGTGAATATTCCGATTGTAACATATCAACTTCACTTATCTCTCATTAATCCTAGATGAATTATAGATGAGTAGAAGATGAAATGCAACAAGCCATTTTATATCTATATGCGGATATATGGTCGGAATTTAAGGGTGATTATGAAGGGGAAGCATATCGGTGATATCGGACGCGATTAATCACGTCCCTACAGCCACAAAAATAATCATACGGTTGTAGGGACGGCATTGTTGCCGTCCGCTAACGATGGATTAGGCATTGGCAATATCAAACAACAACCGCTTGAGTGTTTCAAAATCAGGCAGTGGCTTATAGAGCAAAATATCGGCTTGGACTTTTTGTTTAATTTGTGCCTCTTCTCTGGGGGAGAGTTTATAGGCGGTCATCACCACAATGCGCGTATGGCGTAAAATGGGGCTTTGACGCATCCGTTCACCCACCGCCACACCATCTTCCGCCCCTGGTAAGCGAATATCCAGCATGGCAAGCTGGGGGATTTCATCACTAAATTGACCTTTGTCTACCGCTTCAATCCAGTCGAGGGCATCTTCGCCCGTTGTAAATGCCACACCATGCACCCCCATCAGCGAATACATGGTGAGTACCATGTCATATAATCCGGGTTCATCTTCAACTACCATCCAAGTGGTCATGAAAACCATCCTTATGATAAACCATAATAAATTCATTCTATTGTAGCAAAAAATCCTCTACGCCCATATCAAAATTCTGTTACAATGGATTTTTAACCCATTAGATGATATAGAGTCAATTTTATGTCACAAGAACCGCCAATTATTTCTCCAGAACAAGCCCGCACCGCCCTCGAAAACGCCATACGCCAAAAATTAGGTGATGATTGGCGTGATACATGGGAGTTGGTCAGCGGTCACGATTATATGACCCGCCTAACGGATGGCGACCAGAATATTGATTTTTATGTGGATTTGTTGGGCAATGTCACGGTAGAAGAAAAAGGGCAAGATATTGCTCATAATGCAGGACGAACAGCCGCATGGCTGGTTTTGGGGGTCTCTTTATTTTTAGCATATGTGATTGCACGGATTGCAGGAATTGTATGATGACCATTAACCCACCCACTGTTACCATTCGGACAGGCACATCTGCCGATACACAAGCCTTGATTGAGTTCATTAAACCGTTTGTTGAGGATGGGAAATTATTACCACGCACGTTTGATGAACTGGATGAATTGATGCAACATTTTTTCATCGCGGTTGTGGATGGTGAAATCGTTGGATGTGCCGCACTTGAAATTTATTCGTCCAAATTGGCAGAAATTCGCAGTTTAGCCGTGTCTGATAAGCATCAGGGGCTGGGTATTGGGCGCAAATTGGTGGATGCGTGCATCAAATTGGCACAAGACGAACATATTTTAGAAGTGATGGCAATCACATCTACCGAAGATTTTTTCATCGCCTGTGGCTTCGATTTTACCCTCCCTGGTGAAAAGAAGGCACTTTTTTTTCAGACCCGTTAAAATTCCCAAAAGTGTAAATTCGCTTTATAGTAGCGATATAACGCCTTGTCGTGTTAAAATGGGGTCAGTGCGCGGTTTTATTGAGGGACTGCCCCAAAATGAACGACTTCTTACCTGATATATGGCGATTACAAGCCAACTCTGATATTGATGGACTTAGCCAAGCCCTAAATAATGCCGATGCGACCATCCGCAAGCGGGCGGCGGCGGCGTTGCGTGCTTTGGGCGCGTTTTCTGCGATTTCTGCCTTAGAAGGTGCATTAGACCGCGAAACCGACCCGGAAACACGGTCTACCATTTTGGCGGCGCTTTCGATTTTGCAACAAGAAAAAGAGCGCAAAGACCTCAATCCGCAAGAAACGATGGAAATGATGGCAATTCGCACCATTGACCCCGAAATTCAGCGCCTGATAGATGACCTGAACGGGGCAGATAACCTAAAAGCCATTCGTGCCGCCCAAGTGCTAAGTGATAAATCGGCAAAAGAGGCGGTTGAACCGATGGTGATGCGCTTTAATTCTCCAAAAACCCCAATTACCGTGCGGTTAGCACTGGCAGAAGCCTTGCTCAAACTGGAAAGCGCCCCTGTTGAAGTGGCACTATTAGGGGCATTACGCAGTACCGAATGGCAGGTTCGGCGCAATGGGGCGGCAATTTTAGGTCAATTACGCGCACAGTGGGCAATTGAACCCTTAGCTAAAGCCATGTTCGATGCTAATGAGACAGTCCGAAAAACCGCCTATGCCGCGCTCAAACGGATTAATACCCCCCAAGCCCAACGTGCCATTCAATTGGTGCAACAACGCTATGCCCAAAAAGCCAAAGCCAACACCCCCCCCACCCCAACCGATTCATCTCCGCCGTTGGTGTGGCCCCATAAACATACCGATGTCCATTCCATGCAAACCAAACCCTTAGACCCGGATGTCTTAAAAAATTCGCCTAATTATAAAGATGAGGAATCGTAATATGCCCAGATTCGCCCTCTCTATCATCCTGACCTGTTTTTTATTTGGTGTGGTATTATCTACACCGACACAAGCCCAAACGCGGGTGCGAGCGGTGGTGACTGTCGAATTTGCCAATGTGCGGATTATCCCCGCAATTGGTGCTGATGTGCTTGGCAGTGTGCCGGCTGGTTTTGTGGTAGATGGTAACGCCCGCAGTTCCGATAACGAATGGATTCGTTTCGATTATTTGGGCGAAGAAGGTTGGATTGGTGTCCCCATTTTGACCGTCTTAGAAGGGAATGTTGCCTCGTTGCCCGTCGCTGACCCGCGTAGTATCCCCTATGGTGGGTTTGAATCACCCCGCGCAGGCACGACCTCCGCCCAAAGCACCATTACCGCCCGCTTGACCAGTGGCTTACGTTTACGTGCGGGTCCAAGCACCGCCTATCCAGAATTGACCAGTGTCCCCTATAACACCGTTGTGCCGGTTTATGGACGCTCCACAGGTGCGGGTTGGATGCAAATTAGTTATCAAGGCACACTCGGTTGGGTGACGGCTCAATGGTTGGCATTCACCACCGCCATCACTTTTGACCAATTGCCCATTGGCGGGATTGTTGCCGAATCGGTGCCGATTTCACAAGGCGGGGTGAATGAATATATCGCCTTGTTGCGGTTAATGCGGGCGCGGGTAGATTTGGCGCAACAATCGCTGGATACCATCCGCACCTTATGGGCAGATGCCTCGCTCAATGGACGCGCATCCTGCCCCGAATATCCCGCCCAACCGAGCGATATTCCCATTGCCACGCCCTTACTCGCCGCCTATTATACCCGCCTCGAACCGTTGCGCGTGTTATTTAATGATGCCATGTTCAATGTGCGCCTTGCGATTGATTTGTATATTCAAGTATGCAATCAACCGGGAACGCGCAATTTGGTCGGACAAGGTACAGTCATCGGCGCATTAGAAACGGTTGGCTTGGCAGACCGTCAATTTGCTGAATTGCGCGTGCGACTGGATGAACTCATCCCCGCAGATTTGACGGCTGGCGATGGGCAATGTTTATTCACCTATAATGGCGAATTCCAAATTTTGCCCGTGATTACCGTTGGTCAACGTGTGGATGATTATTTTAATGCCCGTGAAGCACGCTATGCGACAGGTTATTGCATTGATTTGACTGAAGGGCAAGTGATTTTGGTCGAAACTGCCCAACAAAAAGGCAGTAATATCGTTCATCAGGTATCGGTTAGCCCATTCGATAACCCGACTAATTTCTCTGCACTCTCACGCGGGTCATCGAATGACCGCTTATTGCGTGTGGGTCCCATTCGTATCACCCAAACAGGGCGCTATTTGGTCGTGTTGAGCAATGACGGATTCCCCGCCGATGGTTATCTGTTGGGTAATTTTGTGATGCTCATCTCCAACGCGACGACAACCGGTAGCGGTAGCCTTGCCATTGACCCTGTGACGGGTGATGTGGTGGTTCAAGTTGTGATTCCTGCGGGGTCAACACCCATCAGCCCTATCGCTACGACAGCACCAGCCGTTTGCCCAAGCCTGAGTTTTACCTGTGAACAGCTTGCCAGTTGCGACCAAGCGAAGGCGTGCCTTGCCGCAGGGAATTTCTCACTCGACATTGATAGTGATGGTGTCCCGTGCGAGGATACCCGTTGCCCCGCCTTCCCGTAATATCAGCCTAAAAAATTCCCTATACAAGACCTCTGTATAGGGAATTTTCTTGTCGCTATCAGCACAAATGTTGTTATAATGATGATAGTGCTATTGTTTAGGATGAAGTTAAGCATGGTTATGAGAACAATTGATTTATTTGCGGGAATTGGTGGATTGCGACGCGGATTTGAGCAAGTTGGTTTTGAGACAGTATTTGCCAATGATTTTGAACCATCTTGCAAAGTAACTTATGATGCAAATTATCCGAATACCCCTCTCACATTAGGCGATATTCGAGATATTGAAATTGCAGATTTGCCACAATATGATTTTTTATTGGCGGGCTTTCCATGTCAACCTTTTTCTGTAGCAGGGTATCGTCAGGGGTTTGATGACGAAAAGGGGCGCGGTGATTTATTTTTCTATATCGCACGAATTCTTGAACAGACAAAACCTCTCGGATTTGTGCTAGAAAATGTGAAAAACCTGAAAACGCATGATAAGGGGCGTACCTTCTCAATTATCCAAAAGACACTAGAAGAAGATTTGGGCTATACCATCAAACATGCGGTTTTGAATACCTTAGACTATGGGAATATCCCTCAAAATCGTGAACGTATCTTTATTGTCGGTTTTCAAGATACCCATCTTGCCAAGCGATTTGAATTTCCCGCTAAAATACCACTGACAACATCGGTGCAGGCGTTATTAGAACCAACAGTAGCGGATGAATTTTATTATATGGGGAAGCCGTTATATGAAAAAATTGCCCCATACATTACAACACGCGATACGGTGTATCAATATCGGCGTATGTATGTCCGCGAAAATAAAAAAGGTGTCTGTCCAACATTGACCGCAAATATGGGCGAAGGTGGGCATAATGTGCCTCTAATTTTAGATAATAGAGGCATTCGTAAATTGACCCCGCGTGAATGTGCGCGATTACAGGGGTTCGATGATAATTTTGTTTTGCCATCAACACTCAGTCATGCCAAACTGTATAAACAATTGGGCAATTCTGTTACCGTGAGTGTCGTAGAACGTATTGCACAACAGATTTTATATGCAATTGGAGCGAGTATCTATGTTGTTCCCCAATTTGCCCCCCTCACAGCAACGCCAATATAAAGAAATTTTGCGTTTGATGGGGGCGCTATCACCCTTATTTTCTTCGAGCCAAGATGTTTATTTAGACTATCGGATGGTCGAAAACTTATTTTGCCGTGTGTTTGAGGCTGATAATGTTTCTCGAAGTGATTTGGCGATAGATGCTAAAATAGGCAAAATGGGTGTTGGCATCAAGACATTTTTACACAAAAATGGCAAAACATTTGAAAAAATTGCCGAATTTAATAAGCAGGCTTCACTTTTCCCCGATAATCAGCATGAGTTAATTGCATTTATTTCACAACTTAGAAATAATCGGTTGGCATCTGTTATCGAAGCCTATTCACTTCAACAATTATATTATCATTGTGTGACTCGCCAGCAAAGCAAAATTCGCCTGTTTGAATTTCCGCTTGTTCCAATTGATATTCAGCAACTTAGCACGGTTCAAAAAAAAGATAATATCATCAGTTTTCATGATGAACAGCATCTCTATAAATTCCATCAGTCTAAAAGCACCCTCTATTTGCAATTTGATTGCCAACATCCGTTATTTGAAATTGATGTGGTGATGCTAGATAACCCATTTGAATTATTAGAAGCATTTTTGCGTCAGCAAATACCGCAAATTGACTATTTAACTGCTTATTTGCCATTATATTCTGGTGGTGGGGAAAATAAACATATTCCAGAAAAAAGTGGTCTCAATCATTGGAATGCAGGTGGGCGGAAGCGCATAGTTAATGAGGCATATATCCCGATTCCAATTGAATTTCATCAGCTAAATCCCAATTTTTTGCCACCGCGCGATAAATCATTCACATTACACCTACCGAATGGTCAAATTACCCATGCCAAAGTTTGTCAGGATAATAGTAAAGCATTGATGTCAAACCCTAACAGTATATTAGGTGAGTGGTTACTGCGGTCTGTACTGAATTTAGAAAATCGCCAATTATTGACTTATGACCGTTTATTGCGATTGGGAATTGATTCGGTAGTCATAAAAAAATTAAACGACTTGGAATATACAATAGATTTTGCCCCTATTGGTGCGTATGATGAATTTATTGAGGGGATGAAGGATTTAGAGTAGGCAGGGCATAAATCCCTGCCAATTTACATTTGGGGTAAATGTCGCGGATGGTATGAAAGTCGAGCTTGCCTCTATTGGATGGGGGGTATGGGTGAAGGTTGGTGTTGCTTCTAATAACAATGGCGTTGCTGTTATCTCTAGCGGTGGTATAAATGCGGCGGTTGGCATAATTGGCACAATAAATTGCTCTGTGGGGATATTCATCCTATTCTCAATATTGGGAATACCCGTCATTGCCAACGTCCCATCAATTACCATGTAATCGGTGAGGGGTAAAAAGCGAGGTGCATCACCAGTTGAAATCATGCCAACTACATCTTCAATCCGACTAAATGCCCCTGTCGGCACACGACTGGCTTCCCAATAGGTAATCGTCAACATATCGGCACGAATTGTATCTCCCCAGAATATAGCCACATACAACGTCACCACAGGCACATAACCCGCAGGCGGCGAATTGGTTATCATCGTTGGTGATGCTTCTATTTGTTCAGGGATAAAAGTCGCTGTCCCTTGCCCCAATTCAATGCCACTCGCAAATTGAAGCGGGTTGGGACGGTTATTCATCATAATGGTGATAGTCAGTCCTAAAACAAAGATGAGCGATACGACGGCTATCCACATCAATGACATGGATGACGATTTTTTGGCGGGTAAGGCTTTTGTTGCTAACATACGTGTTTTCTCCTTTTGATTCGATTTTTGAGATGTTTCTTCAAATTGGGTCATTACATCTTTCCAAACCCGTTTTTTTGCGGATGAACGGGCTTTGATGTGTGAATATGACACCAAACGTTGCGCCATTTTTGCCAATTCAGGGTCTAAATCGGGTGGTGGTGGCGCGGATGAATCGGCTTGTAAGGCGAGCAAATAGCGTTCTAATAAGATGGATTGGGTGTTATCGTCCATCAGATGACTCCCCCGTGATACGTAAATAACGATGTTTCAAATGTTGGATGATGCGATGAATCTCAACCCGCACTGCGCCCGCGCTTTTGCCCACAATCCCCCCAATTTCGGCGGATGATAACCCGCTATCCAGCATCAAATGGAGCAAATCGCGTTTTTCGGTGGGCAATGCCGATACCAATTCTTGCACAATCCGTTTTTCTTCTGCCTCATCTAATATGGGTGCCATGTCTTGCGTGGCAAAATCCAACCCATCCAGCGAAATAATGGGCTTCGCGCTTCTGTAATGATGTGCCACGACATGCCGCGCAATCGTGAATATCCACGCCGCCACCATCCCGCCCTGATAAGTATGGAGCGATTTGAGGATGTTCAAAAACACTTGGCTACATAAATCCTCCGCTTCTTGTGGATGATTCACCCGATGGGCGCAATACGCATAAACCCGCTCAAAGTAATGGTCATAGAGGGGCGCGAAGGCTTTGGGGTCTGCTTGTGCGCGTCGCATGAGCAGTATTTCATCATGCGCGGTGGGTGTGCTTTTAGGTGAAAACATCATGTGCTTGCTCACAATTGCATCGCCGATACACCTATAGAGATGCAAAACCACATGAATTGTTACATCCTTTATCCCAAATTAAAAATAGGTTGGGTTATAATAGCCATATAATTTTGAATCAGTTAGGAAAAGAGGCTTATGGCTACTGCGGGTGAACGGCGTGTTTTGAACTTATTGCGGGATTTGCCCCGCCAAGAATATTTTTTTTCGTATGAACCGCGTATCAATACACCAGATGGCATTCAGAGTAAGCCCGATTTTGTGGTGGTCAGTGCCAAATTGGGTATTTTGGTGCTTGAAATCAAAGATTGGACGCGCTTAGTCGGTGGTAATCATGAGGTTGTTCATACCATCAATCATGAAGGTGTCCAAACCACGTATGAAAATCCGTATTTGCAAGCCGAGCGATATGCCTATGACCTGAATAAACGGTTTGAAGCCCGTGCTGAATTATGGGAACACTATCGTGGGCGCACCGCCCTCAAATTCCCATGGCAACCGATGGTCATTTTACCGTATATTCGTCACGCTGTCATTCAACGGTTTGAGGCACAAGGTATTTTCCCGAAAGGGGTATTTTTGGGTATGGAGCAGGTCGAAAGTGTTGCCCATTTGCAACAAGCATTCAAAAATGCCCCATGGCGATTTTCGCTCAAAACACCCATCACATTGGATATTTTGGATATTGTCCGCGAATTGATTCATCCAGAATTGGCAATTAGCGAGATGAATGGGCAAATTGCAGGCACACTCACCCGCGCCCAACATCAACTCATTATCGAGCCACTGAATAGCCAAAAGTCCGTCCAATTGCCCTTATTTGAAGAGACCGATATTTCTCAGGAAAGTTTGGGTGTCGCCGAAAATGCCACGATTCGCTTGGTGCGCGGTGTGGCAGGCAGTGGTAAAACGCTGGTTTTGGTCAAACGAGCGCAACACCTGATAGGGCAATATCCAGATAGCAAAATTTTGGTGCTGAGTTTTAATAAAGACCTCGCCAAAGATTTGCGGGAGCGTATCCAAAACCCTGCCATTGAAGTCACCCATTTTCATAGTTTATGCGCCAAAATTTTGGTTAATTCATGGAAAAGCCCGATTGTCACACAAAACTGGCTCAAAAAGCATGTCCAAGCCCAAATGGATGCCCTAAAATTAACCCCCGATTTTGTCGTGCGGGAATTGGAATGGCGCATGGAAAAAGGCTATTTGGGGTTGGATGATTATTTATCGGCGGATAGGCGCGGGCGTGCCAAAAGTCTGTCTCGCGCTGACCGCGAGGCAATTCACAAAATTTATCTTCACTATGTCCAATATAAAGACGCGCAGAAAATTCAGTCAAAATCGGGGATGGATTGGGCAGACGTGCCATTCGAGACGCTCAAACTGCTGGATGAGCATCCATTAACCCATGCTTATGATGCGATTTTGATAGATGAAGGGCAAGATTTCGCCCCGTCATGGATGGCAGTGGTCAAACGCCTGCTCAAACCAAACGGCGCACTCATGATTTGTGATGACCCATCGCAATCCATTTTCAGAAATTATACATGGCAAGAGAAAGGTATTTCGGTGGTTGGGCGCTCCAAATTTTTGCGCGTGCCATTCCGCTCCACCCGTGAGATTAGCCTTGTTGCACATGCCCTCATCGAAGCCGATGCCACACTCAAATCGTTAGACGACCGCCCAGAACCTGATTTAACATCCTATGAATTGGCATCTGGGACACCACCACCCTTATTTTTTTTCGATTCTGTGGACGATGAAACCGCTTATATCACACAAACTATTTCGCAAGTCATCGCAGGGGATGTTAAACCTTACGAAATTGCCATCCTCGCACATGATTACACGGCATTGCGCCGATGGGATGCGTTACTTAATATGGGGGTTTATGTTGCAGGCTTCCAACGGATGAAAGGACTGGAATTTAAGATTGTTTATATCCCTAGCCTCAATAATGTGTTAGAAACCGTCACCGATGACGATGAATTATCGGATGTGCGCCGAAAATTATTCACTGCGATGACCCGCGCCAAACAACACCTCATTTTATCTGCCATTCAGACGATTCCAGATGCGCTAAAACCGATTTTGGATTATTTATCCGTGCAAAATGCCCATAATCCCTAAATTTTTATGAAAAATCATTTTGCCCTATTGCATTTCAAGAACTTTTGTGCTACCATAATCATTACATTGCACGAAATCCAAAATCGCATCATACCATTAGACTGATAAGAGAGAAAAACACAATGGCACGCCAAAAGAAAAACCAAAAATCCGATAATAACGACTTGTTTAGTGGTGGGGGAGATAACAATCAGCCTCAAGCATCAGACGCTAAAAATAAAGCCCTCGATTCTGCCTTAGCCGACATCACCAAACGATTCGGTGATGGGACAATTATGCGCTTGGGCGATGCCCGCCACATGATTGTCGAGACCATTCCAACGGGGTCGGTGACGGTGGACATTTCGCTTGGGGTCGGTGGCATCCCGCGTGGACGTATTACTGAGATTTATGGACCCGAATCGAGTGGTAAAACAACCCTTTGTCTGTCTATTGTGGCACAAGCCCAAAAACGCGGTGGCTTATGTGCATTTGTGGATATGGAACACGCCCTCGACCCTGTGTATGCAGAACGCATCGGCGTGAATTTGGATACGCTTTATGTTTCGCAACCCGATACAGGTGAACAAGCCCTCGAAATCACTGAGTCGTTAGTACGTTCTGGCGCGTTGGATGTGGTGGTGGTGGATAGTGTGGCGGCGCTCGTCCCACGTGCCGAAATTGAAGGCGAAATGGGCGATAGTCATGTGGGTTTGCAAGCCCGTCTGATGAGCCAAGCCTTACGTAAATTGGCAGGTGTGATTAAAAATACCAATACAACGGTGCTTTTTACCAATCAACTGCGCGAAAAAGTCGGTGTGATGTTCGGGTGTTTTAATTATAGCGCCCGCGTGGTTTTGGCGGATGGTAGCACCGAAAAAATTGGCAAATTGGTCAATGAAAAACGCGAAGTTGAGGTGTTATCGTATAATGCCGAAAGCCGTATGTTTGAACCGCGCAAAATTGTCAATTGGTTTGATAATGGCAAAGCCGACCACTTTTTGCAATTTGTGGTGGATTCCAACAAAGGCAGAGGGCGTAGCGAATTTGGTGTGACACCCAATCACTTGCTTTTAGGTGAAGAGGGTTATGTGCCTGCGGGCGAATTGGAAATTGGCGATACCCTGATTTCTGCGGTCAAGCATTATCTCACCCCTGCTCATGAGCAAATTGTGTATGGCTCGGTGTTGGGTGATGGTGCGATGCGCTATATGAGCGATTATAATGTGGCGCTCCGCATTGGGCATGGTGCAAAACAAGATGCCTATTGCGAATGGAAAGCCAGTTTATTCAATGGGCTAATCGGTCATATGCGCCGTAATTCCAAAGGCGGTATCAGTTTCGATACCAAACCGATGTACGAATTGGCGCAAATTTACCGCGAAGCCTATATCGATAAGAAGAAAAACCCAAGTGATGCGCTCATCAGCCGTCTAACACCCCTCGCGGTTGCCATTTGGTATATGGATGATGGTACATTCGATAAAACCCGCCAAAATCGGTGCAGTATCGCCGCAACGGGCTTATCAGCACATAGACGTGAGGCATTGGTCAACTGGTTTGAAACACAAGATATTCATCCCAAAGTCAATGCGCGGGGCAATATCACCTTTGATATAACCGAAACCCCCAAATTCCATGCCATGATTGCGCGGTATGTTCACCCGTCAATGGATTATAAACTCATGCCAGCTTATCGTGGGCAATTTGTACCCCTGAATATTGAGCCATGTGAACGCGATGAACCCGTCCCCATGCCCATTTTGGATATCCATGTCAAACCGAAAACCCGTAGCATGAAACGCTTTGATATTGAGGTAGAAGGCAATCATTGTTATGTGGTGGATGGTGTGGTGGTGCATAATTCTCCCGAAACAACATCAGGCGGGCGGGCGCTCAAATTTTATGCCAGTGTGCGCCTCGATATTCGCCGTCTGCAATCCATCAAAAAAGGCGAAGACACCATCGGCAACCGCACCCGTGTGCGCGTGACCAAAAATAAAGTCGC
>JALONZ010000494.1 GCA_025454675.1 Anaerolineae bacterium
TGGTGCGCGAGTTGGCGAAATCTTAGCCTAGAAAATCGTGTAAAATAGAAAGAGGGTTCTGTGATGAGATAAAAGGAGTGGTGGCTATGTTAGAGAATAATCAAGTTATTTTAGGGGATGCACGAGAGGTTATAAAAACATTACCACCCAACACCATATCCGCTTGTATCACAGACCCTCCATATAATTACGAGTTTATCGGGCATAAGTGGGATGCTGATGAAATTAAACGTCGCATGGAGCGTGTTCAGGATACAACAAGCAAAACGCTAGTTAAGAATATTCCTTATGGTAGTGGATTAGCTGGTGGGGTACGTGATGAACGTTGGTATGAACGTGTGCGCGAAAATATCCAAGATTATGAAAATTGGTGTTTTGAATGGGGGCAAGAAGTTTTTCGGGTCTTAAAACCGGGTGGTATCATTGCCGTTTTTAATAGCACACGTACAATGGCGCATGTTCAAGTGGCATTAGAGCGAGCAGGATTTTATGCACGCGATTGTATTGTGTATCGCCGTCATAGTGGTATTCCAAAAGGGTTGAATTTAAGCGCCAAACTCAAACAAAAAAATCATCCCGATTATGAGCAGTGGAAAGGTTGGCATAGCTGTTTGCGAAATGAATGGGAAGCGATTGTTGTTTTACAAAAGCCACTTAATCAAAATTATGTGACGACATTTCTGGAACATGAAATTGGGCTTTTTTATACTCAAAATCCCGATAATACATTTCAATCGAATATTATTGAAGACATCCCCAAAACGTCTGAAGATGAGTTCAATATTCATTGTACAGTCAAACCATTGGCATTGATGGAAAAATTGGTGACGATGTTTGTGCCACCATCTACTCACCATATTGTTTTAGACCCATTTGCAGGTTCTGGGACAACATTGGTGGCGGCGAAAAAATTGGGACGCAGTTATATTGGGATTGAAATTGTGTCAGATTATATAGGTATTATTAATAAACGACTCTCATCGGTTAAGCCAACAGAGAGCCTTATTCATGATAAGCCACAAGTTGATTTTAACGGTCAACCTTATAATCTCCCACTTTTTGAGTAAGGTAGGCTAATAAATCAAATTGTGTGTGCGTTTTGATAAACGTGAAAGCCTCCCCGCCAATATAGACTTGCCATGTACCAGCATGACAGGCTGTAATGGCGCTGGGTAAATTATCTGTTCTGAGGATGAGTAATGTAGGCTCAAACCCTTGTTCGCGTAATTGATGCCCATATTGCTTGAATTTTTTCAATGTGCCTGAATCACCAGAGCCAATGCGGTATTTTGTATCTACTGCAAATTTGTCAAATACGAAATCACACGGCTCATCATCACCCAATTTCAACGCATTTCCAAAGCCAGCATGATGGTGTCGAAAAATTGCTGTAACGATAAGTTGCCAACACATGCCTAATTCACGCCCCCAATATTGACGATTTTCCTGTTTAATTGTGGGTGTTATTCCAAAAACAGACATCAAAATATCACTATCATGATTGGTTTCGGCATAAATTTTATCGCTGAATGATTGTTGATAACGTTTGAAAATAGATTCCAACTGATTGTTTACATCTTCTTGGCTCATTAAACTCACCTATTATAAGGGGGTAGGGTGGCAAATAAGCTACATTGTACACAGCCAAATTGGTTTCTCATAGCGCGTTATCTTGGAACAAATCGTAACATTCAGTCGTCCATATCAGTATCGTCAAAAATACTGATATGGAGATTACTGGGGGTGTATTTGCTCAAACCCCATCGCCCGAAACCACACCGCCAGCAGAAATAGCCCCAAAAATCCTCATTCAAATGAATACCCTAAATCCATGGGCAATTATGAGGAACGACAGTATGTTGAATTACAATATCCCCAATTTTGTCTTATATGATAATGGCTTGGTAATTTATTATGGCGAGAGTCCAGAAGATGAGGGTGAATATCAGTATTATTCGGTGAATGTGGATGTTGAATCGGTTATGGAACAATTTGACCTTGCTGAATTTGCCACATTCGAGGATGAATATATTGAACAAGATTTGATGGATGCCAATACCATCTATCTGACTTTTTATATCCCCGAAACGGATACGAATAAGACCATCCAAATTTATGGCTATGATATGCCAGATAGCCTGCAAACCATCATCAATACCTTATACGAATTTGTCGAAACCCCGCGTGATGATGCCGAACTGTTTACACCGAATTATGTGCGCCTGCACCTTGTTCCTGCAACGGATGTGGCATTGATTCGTGAAGATGATATGGTGGATATTGATTTATTGTATTTATTGGAGGATTTAGCGAGTGCGCTGGAACTCAAAAACCCAGATACATTAGAAGATGGGCTTGAATTGCTGATTGATTATGAGCGGTTTGTGGCTGAATTAGACCCGCTATTGGGCTTTGATATACCGTATATCCGCACTTCGCGCCCACAAGTCTGGCGTTATTGGGTAGAGATAATCCCATTTTTGCCATGAGCCAAAAATATGGCATAATAGGGGACATGATGAATATAAAACGATACTCCATTCCCCTATTATTGGCTTTACTCATCTTGCTCGGCGCATGTCGGCAGGAAGTACCCGCGCCGATTGCGCCTAGCCTTGTGCCATTTCCCACGCCGACCATTGGCTATGTGTTGAATGGTATTTTGCCCACGCCCAACGCCCTCGCGCCTGATGTGATTGCGCCTGCGACGGTGGTCGCGCTGGCGAATCGTGGCACACCCACACCAGATGGTAATGCCTGCCCGCCAGAATCGCCAACCGCACAACTGGAAGATTTGCCCAATGGGAGCAATGCGATTGCCACGGAAATCACGCGGTTTTTATCCGCAGGGGGTAGCCTAGACCGTCTTGAGACAGCATTACGCAATCGTTGGGCGATATTGCCTCAAAATGGATTCGTCCGCACCGATATAGACCTCACATCCGAAGGCAATCCCGATATTTTATTGGGGTTATCCATTGACGAAGGCGGATTTTTCATTGCGTTGGGGTGTCAGGATAGGGTATATCGCGTATTTCACCAACAAATTTTTCAACAGCAAGTTGCGCCACAATTGCTATTTGCGGATGACATGAATGTGGCGCGTGCGCCTGAATTGATGGTCACGGGGCGTTTTTGCCAGAATAATGACCAAAATTTGTGCCAATATCAGACGTATATCCTCACATGGAGCGCCGAATTGGGACGGATGGTGAATTTGCTCAATACGCCCCTGCTCACTGATGAATTGCCCGAAATTGTGGATAGTGATAATGACCTTGTAGATGAAATCCTCATCCAATTGGATTATATCGGCGATATTAACACGGGTCCGCTCCGCACAGGACGACAGATATATGACTGGAACGGCACGGTTTATGTGTTATCCATCGTGGAACTGGATGCACCAGAATATCAAATTCAGGTGATTCAAGAGGCAGACCGCAACTTTTTGGCGGGACGTATGGCGCAGGCGATAGAATTGTATCAATTGGCATATACCGATGAAGAATTGCGGATTTGGCTACGCAACGAAGCCCCGATTTTAGAGAGTTATATCCTCTATCGGCTCATGTTGGCGTGGGCATCACAGGGTAGCCCAGAGACGGCAATCGTATTTGAACGCTTACGCACCGATTTTTCGTTGCCGATTGAAGGTCAACCGGAAATCACCCCATTTATGACATTGGGGCAAGCCTTTTGGGATGCGTATTCGCAAAATAATGATGTATCAGATGGATGCGAGGCGGTGCAAGCAATTTTGCCAGAAGTGCCATTGGCATTGACGTGGATGAATCGGTATGGGGCGCGGAATTTGGGTTATGTGGCGCGGGATATGTGTCCGTTTTAGCCAATCCCTTAACATCCCCTATCTTGACACATGACCCATTCCTCACTACACTGTTTTAATTGTTTTTAACGATGATTTAATAGGTAGTTGAGGAGTCCATGTCCGATTTATTGCGTTACTTTCAATCGCAAAAACAAGCGATGACCGATTTGCTCACCGAATTGGTGAATTATGAAACGCCCACCCTCGATAAAGCCGCTGTGGATAAATTAGGTGCGTATATGCACGCTCAATTCAAATCGCTCGGCGCGTCATCGGTGACACGCATCCCCCAAGCCAAAGTCGGTGATTTTTTACTGGCAAAATGGAATGAAGATGCGCCCGGTAAGCCCATTATGTTCCTCATCCACATTGATACGGTGTGGGGCATCGGCACATTGGCAGAACGCCCTGTGCGGATTGATGAGGATGGCAAACTGTTTGGACCTGGCGCGATTGATATGAAGGGTGGCATCACCGTTGTGCTGGCGGCATTGCGCGGATTGGTGGAGCAAAAATTAATGCCCAACCGTCCCATCTGGGTATTGATGACCAGCGATGAAGAAGTGGGTAGCATTTATTCTATCCCCGTGATTCAAGAAGTCGCGCCACAGGTCGGTTTGGTGTTGGTGATGGAGCCAGCCAGGAGCCAGCCTGCATCCTTTGCTTTGGTTAATAGCTCAACGAGCTCATCATGTACTGCTGCGGTGACCTGAGTGACATGTTGCCTGCATTGGACCTTGGCTGCTGTGATGGTGGCATTCCATGTGCTGCGGCAGGTGGTGTTCAGCAAGGAGTTCCTGTCCGACATGCGCCAGCTGAGTGAGCAGCAGCGAGTGCAGGTGAGCCAGGGTAGCGC
>JALONZ010000495.1 GCA_025454675.1 Anaerolineae bacterium
CGGGCAGGAGCGGATGATTATATCCACAAAGATATATTCGCCTCAGAACATCTTATCAGCACTTTACAGGAACTAGGTATCTTGGAATGAACAACATCACCAGTCCTTATCATTTGCGCCCCCCCATCATGTCGGTCAAAGTGGAAGATGCGATGGATATTATGATTGTGCGCGATACGGCGCGACGTGCCGCCAGTTTATTGGGATTTTCGCCCGCCAGACGCGCACAACTTTCGACAGCCGCCGCCACCCTTGCCGAACTTGTATTAAAAACAGGTGATTCGCATCTCATTCACCTGAATGGGGTGATTGATGGCATCAAAGTGGGCTTGCAAATTTCCGCAGAAACCCCTTGGTTGGCGGGTGTATCAGTCAATAATGTGATGGTGGCGTTGCGCTCAAAATTGGGCGATTTGGTAGATGATATTCAAGTGGTTGGCAAACAACCCCCCAAGATTTTTATGCACGTTTGGCTGAACGAAGTGCGTAATTTTGGCGATGACGATGATGATGTCGAATAATTCCCCCGCGCTTACCTTTCGGCTTGGCGACCAACATTATGCCATTGCATTGGATGAAGTGGTGGAGGTAAGCGCCATGCTGGAATTGATTCGGATTGCCGATTCACCCGCAGAGGTGCTTGGTATGGCGAATCGGCATGGGGAATTGATACCCATCATTGATTTGCGCCAATTATTGGGCATGTCGCCCTTAGCTGTTGGTTTGAATACGTTGTTTATCGTGGTAAAATATGAATCCACATTACTCGGTGTGGTTGTGGATGATATTCAACGAGTAGATTATTTGCCTCTCAAACAGTTGCAACAAACCAGCACATGGGGTAAATATATTGAGGGTATCATCAGTTATCAGGCACAAACCATCCAATTCATCGCCGTGCCTGCGGTGATAGCGCGATATAATAACACTTTTTCAAAGGCGGAATAACCATGCGTCCCAAAGAACGGATTCTCATTGTCGCAAAAGATGAGGCATTACGCGCATCGCTTGTCGAAACATTAGAACAAGCGGGTGGCTATCTGACCAATCAAGCCAGCACCTTTGAAGAAGCCCTGAGCGAAATTTTATTGATTGATTTTGCCCTCATCATCACCGAAGCGGAATTGCCCGATTTGAGCGGGATGGATTTATTGGCGGTTGTGGGTGGATTGCGTCCCAAAGCCAAAGTGATTGTGATTGATGATGATTTATCCGCAAAAAGCGCCGTTGCTGTGTTCCGTTTGGGCGCGGTGGATTATTTATATAAACCCCTGAATATGACCTTTGTTTTGATGCAAATTGAGCGCCAACTCGAAATCGGGCGGATTATCAAAGCCAACCCCGAACAAGATGATGCCCCCAAAACAGACCCGAATGTTGACCGCGCCAAACGCCTAGACCCGCGCACACGACCCGCCGCATTGGTGTTGGGACGGCAACAATTTAAGCGCATCAATATGGAATTGAATCGTTTATTGGGGCATGTACGGGCGGGTTTTGTGGGGTTGGTGGATGCCGATGGCAATATGGTGGGGGCGGCGGGTACGCTGGATGATTATGATTTGCAATTGCTCACCCGTGCTTTGAGCATTGACCATAAGGCACAAGATTCGCTTGCCAGTTTGTTGGATGAAGATAAATTCCACTCGACTTACTTTGAGGGCGACCAAATTGGGGTGTATATCATCGAATTTGGTCAACCCTACACGGTATCGCTGGCGGTCATCTGTGGCACAGATACCAAACCCGGTATGGTGTGGTTATATAGCAAACGTACCGCCGCCATCATTGACGAAATTTTGAAAAGTATCCCACAACCCAAATCGTTGCCTAAATTGCAGGAATAGGGGGTATTATGGTGCAATTCCCCACACGCGGATTGTGCCGTCGTCTGATGTACTGACTAAATAGCGCCCGTCTGGACTGAATGTGATGCCTGTAACATCCCCTTTATGAGCGGTGATGGTGGTTAACAAGTTGCCTGTCTCAAAATCAAATAGATAAATATCACCCTCCATAATGGCAACCACGCGCCCATCTGGGCTGAGTGTGCCTGTACGCGGGTGGTATCCAGCACTGGGGATGGTGTCGAAACGGCGTATTTCTTCCCCTGTAGAGGCATCCCAAACGACCAACTTGTGATCCATATCCCAAACGCCACCCACCAAAAAATCACCGGATGGATGATAATCAATCCAATCTGCACCCACATTATCAATGGCATAACGGAAGCGGTTTTTATTGACATCCCACACATAAATGTTCCAGATATGAACCCAAGCGACTGAGTTGCCATCGGGTGAAAAAACAATGCTCATGTTCGGTCCCGAATTGGCATCATCATAAGGGTCGCCAAGTTGTGGAATGGTGTTGATTGTATCGCCTGTTTGTGGGTCTATCACCATCAACCCGTCTTCATATAAGCCGATGACAACCGTGTCTTGTTGTGGATTCACCGCGATATGACTGTAACGGGCTTCTAATGAGCGTATAATTTGCTGATTCGCCATATCCCATAAGATGACCGATGAGCCACTGGTGATGAGCCTGTCCTCGCTGAGATATAAAACTTGGTTGGTGGAGGCGTTATTATCTAAAATGGCACTCGATTGCCAAGTGGTTGTATCAAACAATTCAATATGATAATTTTTGCTGATGGCTAAATGCGTCATGGATGGGTTAAAACTCATGTCCCAGATGGTATCTTGTAAATAGCCATTGTCATATGTGTGCTTGATTTTTTGGTTTTGATAATCCCAGGCGTAAATGATGCCATTAGACAGGACATATAACGTGTTATCAGAGGCAAATGCCAATTTATGCGCGGGTTGTGTGTGGTTGATACTATTTATGAATTCGCCTGTGGCAACCGCATAAGATGATACCTGTCCATTTTCTGATGCGAGCCAAAAATGTTCACCGGTAGCATCAAACTGAACATCGTAATCCCAAGTCGTAGTATCTTGTGGG
>JALONZ010000496.1 GCA_025454675.1 Anaerolineae bacterium
TTGATGCGCGGGACATGGCAATCCTTTCGCATTTTGGGGGAAGAGAAGCCGAATGTCATCTTGTCTACGGGCGGGTGGGAAGGGTTGCCTGTGGCGCTATCGGCACGGTTGCGCGGTGTGCCACTGATGATTTATTTGCCCGATATTGAACCCGGACTCACCATCAAAGTCTTGCGCCTATTCGCAAAAAAAGTGGCGGTGACGGTTGCCGATTCACAAAAATTTTTCCGCGAGGGTCAAACGATTGTCACAGGCTATCCATTACGCAAATTGATGACCACTGCCACCCGTGAGGCGGGGATTGCCCATTTTGGCTTGAATCCGACTAAAAAGACGTTATTGATTTTTGGCGGTAGTCGGGGCGCACGCGCCATTAATATCGGGATTGGCAACATTTTGGGTGAATTGCTGAAAGATGATATTCAGGTGGTGCATGTGACTGGTACGCTCGATTATGAACGCCTGAATGAGCAAATCGGCGACCTGAAAAATCACCCCAATTATCATGTATTTGATTATTTGCACGATGATATGGGCTTGGCGATGGCGTGCGCGGATTTATGTGTGTGTCGGGCAGGGGCGAGTGTATTGGGCGAATTTCCATTTTTCAAGTTGCCGTCCATCCTCATTCCATTAGCATATAGCTGGCACTACCAACAAGTGAACGCCGATTATTTTGCAGGGCGTGGGGCGGCAATCCATTTGGATGAGACCAAAATGGATGCCGAACTATTGCCTACGATTCGCGCATTATTTGGTGATGAATCTCGATTAGGTGCAATGCGACAAGCGGTGAGTCAATCGGCATCCAGCACAGGCGCAAAAAATTTGGCAGATGCGTTGGTCGCATTGGCGACAGAACATGCCCAACGGCGGGGGACGCGATGATACAACTTTCGATGTTTATGTGGATAATGGCGGCAATCTTTGGTTATATTGGTTTCACACGCGGTTGGAACAAAGAAATTATTTCCATGTCGGGGATTATTTTGGGGCTATTTGCCCTGTTTCAATTCGATACGACCATCAATACGTTGTTATCGAATGTGCCAGAGGAACAAAAATTTTTCATCCGCGCCATTATTTTCACCATCATCATCTTTTTTGCCTATCAAACACGGGCGCTCATCGGCAATGAGGCGAAAAAAGGCGGGGATGGGCGCGATAATTTGCAATCGGCATTGCTTGGTGCGATTGTCGGGTTCATTAACGGCTACCTGATTTGGGGGTCGTTGTGGTATTTTATGCACGTCACAGGCTACCCGTTGCGCCCATATGTGGATGCGCCACTACCCGGTACTGCCAGCGCCGATTTTATCCAGTCGTTGCCCCTCTATATTCTGGGTGGGGGACCTGGCGGGGATGGCAGTTTGCTCTCTGCCGCGGTGATTGGTTTGTTTCTCATTGTTCTGATTGTCATATAAAGGCGGGAAATCAGCATGATTCAACTGTATTCACTCATGTGGATTTTGGCGGCATTTGGTGGTGTATTGGGCTTCATGCGCGGTTGGAATCGGGAGGTTATCGCTACGGCGGGGATTGCCCTTTCGATGTTCATTTTATTCCAAATTGATGCCCTATTCAGAGGCACAGCCTTACTCTTTTTGGAACGTGAACAAGCCGCATTGGTGCAAATTGTCACTTTTTTGGTGATTGTATTCTTGGCATATCGCAATCGCTCACTCGCGCGTGACCCACGCCGTACTAACCGCGATGACCGCATTTCGGCGGGCATTTTGGGCGGATTACTCGGTGTGGTAAATGGCTATCTCATCGGCGGGGCGTTGTGGTATTTTCTGGATATAAACGAATATCCGTTTTACCCCATGATTATGATGCCAACCGCCACCAGTCCATCGGCAGATGCCATTCAAGCCATCCCATTGGTGATTATGAGCGGGGGCGCATCGGGTAGTGGGGATGCGTTGATTATTGTGGTGGTGATTTTATTCGTGCTGGTGTTGGCGGTGTTATAAAATGGAATTTATCGCGGGACAAAAAATTCATTTTATTGGCATTGGTGGATTTGGCATTTCTGCCATCGCACGCATTTTATTAGAACGCGGATTCGCCATTTCGGGCAGTGATAGGTCGGCAAATGAACTCACAGAGGCGCTTGCGCGAGATGGTGCGATGGTTTATCTGGGTCATAAACCAGAGCATGTGCATGGCGCGGATATGGTGATTCGCACCTCCGCCGTTAAAGATGACCACACCGAAGTATTAGAGGCGAATCGGCTGAATATCCCTGTGTATAAACGCCAAGATATTTTAGAAGCCTTGCTCAAATACCATTTTGTGATTGCCGTTGCAGGCACACATGGCAAAACCACGACTACCGCCATGATAACGCATATTTTACAGGCAATTGGTGAAGACCCATCCTATATCGTAGGTGGGATTATGGCGAATACGGGTAAAAATGCGGGCGTGGGACGTGGAAACACATTTGTCATTGAGGCAGATGAATATGACAATATGTTTTGGGGATTAAGACCAAATATCGCCATCTTGACGAATATTGAATATGACCACCCCGATTTTTTTGCGACAGAAGAAGATATGCTGAATTCGTTTCGTGTGTTTTTGGGGCGGATAGACCCTAAAGGGATGTTGATTGTCTGTGTGGATAGCCCCCTTGCCATGAAATTGGCGCATGAATCGGGTAGGAGGATGCTGACTTATAGCATTTATAACGATGGGGCGCGTTTACGTGGCAAATCTATTGGAGTTGTAGATGAGCAAACACAATTTGTCTTGACCAGTATAGACGGGCTATATCAACCGATTCGATTGCCAACAACAGGGATTCATAATGTGCAAAATGCCATTGCCGCGCTTCTCGCCTGTGAAGATAATTATTTTAATCTGAATCGTGCCATATCTGCATTAGCCACATTCAAATCCACTGGACGGCGGTTTGAAATTCGCGGGGAACGCGATGGTATCATCGTGGTGGATGATTA
>JALONZ010000020.1 GCA_025454675.1 Anaerolineae bacterium
AACGATACAAACCCGTTTTACTACTCACCAAACGCACAAACGGCTCATTTTGATATGCCCCGCGATACATGCGCCAAAGTTCTTTTTCCGCGAGGCGTTGATTCAGGCGGACATGCGCGGTCACATGCACCCCACGAATCATTTCGATGGCGGTCACAGCAAAACGCAGGTCAATATCGCCCAAAATTTGCCGAATTTCTGCCATGTGCCGATGCCCTGTCGGTTTATATGCCCGCACCGCGCCACTCCGCACAGGGTGATGACTGCCACTATTGGCGCTATTCCCACCTTCAGATGACCCGACTTTGATTTCTGCACGCGCACTAGCGAGTACACCCGCCCGCACGAGGGGCAACAACGCCAAATTCAGCGCAGTCGCATTGCATCCCACACCACTGGCATAAGACGCATTTCGCAACACATCCCGATTGACTTCTGGCAAGCCATACGCAAATTTTGGCAACCAATTCGGCGCGGGATGCGGTGTTTCGTACCATGTTTGATAATCTTGTGGATTGGAGAGGCGGAAATCGGCGGACAAATCAATCAGGCGGGGCGCGAGTGATGCAAAACGGTCAATTTGCCCCGCCGTTGTGCCATGTGGCAGGCACAAAAACAACACATCACAGGCTTGCAAACTATCGGGATGGATGAATTGCAATTGCGACACCCCGCGAAAATGCGGATGAAGGCTATGCACATATGCGCCGACATGCTCACGGCTGGTTATTTGCGTCACGCGCACATCCGAATGACCATGCAGAAGGCGCAATAATTCCCCGCCTGTGTATCCACTCCCGCCAACGATACCAACACTCAATGTCATGCGAATGCTCCTTCGGTGATGGTGGAGAGTGCGTAGGCGACCACCTCATCAGCGATATTCACACCTGTTGGGGCGCTACTATTTTTGAATTCCATCGTGTGATTAATTTCATTGATGACCAATCCGCCATCGGGTGTCTCGAATACATCCATCGCCAAAATGCCACCACCCACCGCACGCGCCGCCGAGACACATAAGTCGTTCAATTCGGGCGTGACGGGGCAATTGCTGGCTTGCCCGCCCCGCGCCGTGTTGGTTATCCAATGCGGTGAAGTGCGATAAATGGCGCAAATCGTTTGATTGCCCACCACAAACGCGCGAATATCCCGCGAGGGTTTATGCACAAATTCTTGGACATAATAGGTGTGATAGTTATAGTCGCCCAACACTTGCCGATGTTCTAATAAGGCTTCGGCGCTATCACGGTCATTCATCCGCGCCACCAACCGCCCCCAAGAGCCTATCGCGGGTTTGAGGACGGCGGGATAACCCAATTCTTCAATCGCATCTAGCGCATGGGCTTCATCAAATGCCACCCGTGCGCGGGGTTGTGGCACATCCGCCCGCGCCAGCGCAAGGGTGGTTTGCACTTTATCACCACAGATGGACGCGGTGTGATAACTGTTCAGCGTATGCACACCCCATTGATTGAGGATAGACAAGGCATATAACCCGCGCGATGTGCTGATGCACCGTTCCAACACAAGGTCATATTCACCCCAAGCAACACCTGATGGAGCGGGTTGAGTCGCATCACCCAGCAAATCAAAGTTGAAATCGCGGTCTAAGATGACATCAGGGGTAATGCCACGCGCTTCAAATGCGGTGATGAGTAATTTTTCTTCGGGTCGAATGTGTGTGAGTAAAATCGCTACGCGCATGGATTATTCGCCCCAATCTTCTTCAACATCGGGCGCAAGGTCAAGTTCAATCGGATTCAGATTGATAATTTCCAGTTCAGAACCGCAATCGGCACACGCAATCAATTCATTTTGCATGGCATCGGCGGGGATATTCACAGTGGCTTCACATACAGGACAAGGCGCTGTTCTAACGGTAATCATGATGTTGGTATCTCCTCTTTAAGACGTTCAGTAGACAAAATAAAAACCGCCTGCACAGTGGGGCTTCCCTTCTGGCAGGCGGTCATGATTTGCGAAATTGGGCAACAGGCAAATTCAAGCACTCCAGAAGGGTCGCTTCGGCTTCTTGAATTGCTTCTTGGTGATGATGATAAATGCTTGCATGTTACTTTCTCCTAGAATGAAAAAACCACCCTTGCGGGTGGCGTTTATAATCTCATCTGATTATCTGATACTAACGCGAAAAACCCGACTATTTTGGTCAGGGGATGTTCTTCTTCGCCTTCTTATCAGATACAAAATACATGGTTTTTACCCATTCATAAAATTCAATTGTGTAAAACTATAACATAACTACTGGTGATGGTGCAAGGTGCGAATATGCCTAATCTTGAATAGTCAATCTGCACAAATTACACGGTTAAATAGGTCGTAATCGAAATAACCAATGTGCTTACGCTCAAAAGCACAATCACCACGCCCGCCACACCCATCAATGTACGGGGTGGCACACGCGAGCATAACAAGGTCGCCATCGGCGCGGCGAGCATCCCGCCTATAATCAACCCGATAATCATCACAGCCAATTTACCAAATGGAATGACGGTTAACAATGCGACCGCCGTCACAAATGATACAAAAAAACGTGCGGCATTGACTGAACCAATGGTCAGGCGTGGATTATTGCCCCGAACCAGCAAAGTAGATGTGACAATTGCGCCCCAGCCACCGCCACCAATCGCATCACAAAATCCGCCCAACATCCCCAAGCGATAAATATAGTGTTTCACTTGGCGCGGTATGGGAGGGTTAATTGTTTTATAAATGATAATTGAGCCGACAATGAACAAATAAATAGCAATGAACGGTTTTAGGGTATCGCCAGGTACTTGGACAAGGATAAATGTGCCAGCAATCGCGCCCATCACACCACCAACCAACAACTTGCGGAATAAAACAGTATCCACATTACCCATACGAAAATGCAAAATACCCGTAAATCCGCCTGTGAATAATTCCGCCGTGTTGATGCTGGCGCTCACAAAAACAGGAGAGATGCCAAAACTCATCAGCAACATACTACTCGTCACCCCATAGCCCATGCCAAGCGCCCCGCCCAAAATCTGGGCGAAAAATCCCGCTACCGCGCATAACACCATTGTCGTCAAATCCATGCTTTAACTCTCTTTGGTCGTGACGTGAATCCCACATTCTAATTTATCACTATTGACCCAACGTCCAGCACGGTCGCCCTGCCCTTCCTTGACGGGTTGTGTGCAGACAGGCGTATTACAACCGATGCTCGGATAGCCTTTTTCGTGCAATTCGTTATAAGGCAGTTCATTGGCATGGATATAAACCCACAGCATCTCGCTTGTCCAATTGGCAAAAGGCGAAAGTTTCGCCATGCCATACTTATCATCCCATTTCACAATCGGCGTTTTTTCGCGCCCGGTTTGGTCACGGCGCAACCCTGTTACCCAAGCCGAATACTTGCCTTTTAGCGCCTTATCCAACGGCACAACCTTACGGATATGACAACATTGGTCAGGATTCCGTTCCCACAGGGCTTCACCATACTGATTCGCTTGTTCTTGGAGCGTCAATTCGGGGTGAATGCGGGTGATGGGCAACCCGAAAAAGGCTTCGGCTTGGTCTATGAGTTTATACGTCTCTGGAAATAAAATATCGGTATCAAGGGTTAACACAGGCACTTTTGCGCCTAATTCCATGAGCATGTGCAAGGTAGCAATCCCTGTTGGTTGAAAACTGGTGACAATGACTAATTGTTCCCCAAATGTTTCATATCCCCAACGTAAAATACGCTTGGGGTCTGATGTCTCAAAATCAGCATTGAGTTGTTCCCAATTCATGGTCATACAATATATCCCTCTCATTCAACGCAAAATCATCATAGCACACTTTTGTATAAATAAAAACCTAAAACCGACAATCCCTATCAGGTTAGTCGGTTTTAGGATATTTGGTAAGGCAAGTGATTTTATATGCTAAGGGTAAGCCCAACCCTACTCGCTCAGGGCTTCAATATCTTTATGCACACTACGGAAACGCATCACCAAACTCAGGGTATACAAACTCACGATAGTGATAATCACGATATAACCTAAAACCATGTAAGCATCTGTATTCGGTACGGGTGGCATAATGTTTATCTCCTCTGGATTAATTTTGTTCATTCAAAAATTCGGCACGGCGCAGTTTGGCGGTGTTCGACAAATTTTCCAGTCGGATGCGCCACCACACGAGGACTGGCGCGATGAACACACACCACGCCCACATATTAACACTGAATGCCACACGCATATTATCTACCATTTCAAATGTGCCTTTGGCGTTGACAGGGCTACTACCGATGACATTGGGGTGAATGGTATCACCACGCATACGGGTAATCATGAAGGTAAAAATCACAGTGGAGAAGGCTAAAATGCCATATACGGCGCTGAATGTGCGTTGACGTTCTGGTGATTCAATGCCGTTGCGGAGCATGAGATATGCGGCATAGGTCAGCGCCATAATTGCCGCGGAGGTCAGGCGTGGGTCCCATGTCCACCACGCATTCCATGTTGGACGCGCCCAAATTGAACCCGTGACGAGGGTGATAATGGAAAGCACTAAGCCCACTTCAACACCCGCCAAACCGAGCGTATCCCATTTTTGTGTGCGCTTCCACAAATACATCCCACCTGCGACCAATGTCACGAAGAAAGCAACCGTTGCGCCCGCAAATGCAGAAACGTGCATATAAAATACCCGTTGAACATTGCCCATTGTGCTATCTGTGCCTGCATAGAACAGCGCAAAATATAACGAAATGGCAAAGCTAAACACAGCGGCGAGACTCCAAAAACGCAGGAACAAATTACGATAGTGGGTATTGGTGAACAGGTTTTGATGTATGCCCCCCTGTTCATTATGATTTTTGCTGACTCCGATAACACTCATGACTTACCTTCTCCTTCTGGGTTGTGTTGATAAAAATATAACTATGATTTTTGATGCTTCATCAGTTTGGTGAGGCGCGACTTGAGTGTATCGCGTTTTTTCTGATACTCACCTTCTGGCATTTTTCCTTCTTGGTGCTGTATATCAAGTTCTGCGATTTGCTTCATCAGCAGGTTAATTTCGGCTTTGACATCCGGTGATGAAATGACTTCACCAGCCGAATCACGCCTATCTTTGACATAAATGAAGCCCGCCAAAGCGATGGATAGCACCCCCGCGCCAACCAAAGCAATCGCAATCGGCATATTTGGTGCTGATGCCGTCTGTTCTGGCTCAATTTCAACCGTGCCACGCACACTAAAAACAATCGGTGTTTGTGGCATAAGCGATAATGTCGCGCCAAAATCAGAGAATACGCCTTCGGCAATCATCCTCGACCCGCGTGATTGGAATCCGTCACCATCCACCGATATCCCTTTTTGTTGGATAAGGACATCTAGTTCGCCTTCGACCAAATAGGGGAAGGTTTGTTCCAGTGTCACATCGCCATCATAAGGAACAGTATAGGCAAAATGCAGGGTATGCGCCGATGTTTGGGCAGATTGTGGGAACACGGGGCGGGTATCTGTCACTGTGCGACCATCTTCCGATACTCTAAAGCGCCCACCCGTCACATCATTAAAAATTGCGCCTTCGGGCAAGCCAATCATCAACGCCGACACAACCTCATCCACCACCTGAACATATAATTTGTCGGTGATATTGGCAAATTCAATCACTTGAACAATATCCAACATGGTATTATCCAACACATTGGCATAAGTGAGGACATTGGTCACACGAATCGCCTGTGGGTCATAGGTCAATTCATAAATAGTGATGGGCAATGCCAGTGTATTTGTACCAGAAGCAGGTGTGAGGATTTCGCTCACAAAAAACCCACCTAAATATTCGACAGTGGCATAAAATTCTTCGCCATGCGACATGGTGATATTTTCAAACTGGAATGTACCATCGGCGCTGAGGGTTGTCTCGGCAACCATTGTATCGCCCGTCATGCCTGATGCGTACAGCGTCACGGGTAAATCAGGTGGGACAATCCCGCCTGCCGTGCCATTGATGACCGCCCCCGTAACAAGTCCACCCTCACCTAATATGGTCGCTTCGGCGGAAGCAGTACCTTCGGCTTCGGGTGTCGTAACAGGTTCTAAACTGGCAACATCTTGGGTTGTATCGGGGCTAACAGATATTTCAGTTGTTGCATCAGGTAAAGCAGTCGGCTCAACGAATTCTGTCGCATCGGCACCAGGTGTGGTGATGGGTTGCGCCACATCGCTCCCCGATAGGGTGAATAAGAACATCGTCACCGCCCAAATTTGTTCTTCATTCAGTGGGGCGGTCGCGGACACTTGACTTGGCACACCATAAGCAGGCATCAGGGCGACTTGGTTGCCAAAATAAATCGCCTGAAACCATTCTTGTGGGGTTTTGCCACGCACGGCTTCGGGGTCGGTAAAATTCATGGGGCGCACAGGTAGTTGTGAAGCCGTTTCGCCATCCCCAGCACCACCCACACCATGACAGGCAGTACATCTATCGGCAAAAATCTCTGCGCCAAGCGCCACATCAATATTTTCAGGCATTTGGAACACGATTGGTTCAGTTGGCGCGAGGGTGGCGCGTGGGCGCAATGTGGATACCACTTCTGGCTCACCACTCAGCCCTGTACACGCCGAAATAGCGATGATAACCATAAAAATGAGGGGGAAAACCCCTCCCGTTGTGAATTTAGCGAGCCGTAGCATGTTCTTTATCCTGAGTTTTGGCAATATAATTCGCAATCGCCGCTTCAATGGCGGTATCGAGTTCTGCATCGGCTTTGGCATCTGGCACAGGCACCGATGTGGGGATTTCATCATATTTGAGACCACCAAATGACTTTTCAATTTGCGCGAGGAGTGTTGCCCCGCGTTCTGCCAATTGATGACGTTCAATTTCATAATCAGCTTGGGGCATTTTGCCTAATCTATAATCTTCATCAAGGTCGCGCAGGCGTGCCAATAGGCGTTCATACGAATTGAGCAGGCTTTGGCGGTCTTGTTGACGGGATAGCGCGTCATGCGATACCGTTTTGGATACAAATGGATACGCCAAAATCATCATACTTGTCAAAAATAAAAAGGCGGACAGTAAAATTCCTTCGATGCTCATCCAGCACCTCCTACACCTGCTAAAGCGCGTTCAACCGAGCGCATCAGGCGTTCTTGTGTGACACCTGCATAAATAAATTCGACCACATTCCCATTTTTATCAATGATGAAGGTTTCTGGCACACCATTGATGTTATACAAATCGGAGATGCGCGTGCCTAAATCGGGTGCATTCAAATAGGTGATGTTATAATCACCCAAAAATTTAAGTGAACTGGGTCCGTTATCGGCATAGGCAATGCCCAAAAACACGACATCCGCATTTTGCGCTTGATAATATTCCCATGTGCTTTGCAATTCTGGCGCTTCATCTTTACACGGAATGCACCAACCTGCCCAAAAATTTAGCACAACAACTTTGCCCTTAAAATCGGCGAGGTCGTAGGTTTCGCCTTCAAATGTGGTGAAGGTAAAGGTTGGCGCGGGTCCGCTGGTGGGTTGGGCTTGTTGTTGTCGCCAAAGTGCGATGCCAAACACCACCACCACCGCGAGGATGCCAATCAGCAACACAATGTTACTGATACTCATGCCCCCTTTGGCTTTTGGCAGTTCTATCATATCTACAGGTTCATATTGGCTCATCGAGTCAGTTAACCTTTCAAATCTTCTTCAAGTTGGTCTAAAAATTGATTTTGCTTAGATGCAGGTGTGACGGTTGGTGTTTCGGGTGCATTCGCAACCGCATGTGCTTTGTATCGCGCCCATGTGCGGAAGGAAGAGAACACCACCACCAACCCAATCGCCACCAACACCCATGGGGTAATCACCGATAGCGCGTTCAAGAATGGGTCCTGTGGCACACCGACCACACGGTCTCCAAATCGGCGCACAAAATCGGTGCGGATTTCTTCTTCAGTCATACCTTGTTCCAAAAATAAGCGGATTTCATTGCGCCAATCAGCACAAGCCGCCGTTCCGCAGGTATCCAACGGGATATTTTCGCATACAGGGCAAAACATATCTTTGGCAACTTTATTCACTTCATCCACTGTGACGGGGCGTGTTGGGTTGGGTTCAGGGGTGGCTTCTTGTGCCACCCCCGCGCCCACGATACCCATGAGAATCATAATAATAATCAGGCTACGCCACATCATGCGCTCACCCCTTTCAAGATGAGTTCATCGGCTTGTTTTGCGCGTTGCCGAATCCGCGCAGGCAATGTCTCTTTGGGGAAGAAGGAGAATACGGTGCCTGCAATGAGAATGAGACCACCCCACCACACCAAATTCACCAACGGATTGATATAGACCTTAAAGGTGGCAGAATTTTCAGTGATGGTCTCCCAACTCACCAGCAACACATAAAAATCATTTTCAAGGGTGCTATGCGAACCTGCAATCGTCATGCTATTCATGCCTTCGTCCACATTCGGGAAGAAATCACGACGCGGGCGCAATTGGGCAATTTCTTGACCATTGCGGAACACGGTGAGGTTGGCAATATCCATAATCCGCCCGTCTTGGGTAACTTGTCCCTCTTCCAATCCATCATAACGGACTTCATAATTTTGGATGATGAACGATTCACCTGCGCTAAGGGTTTGCGTGGTCTCATCTTGGAAGATGGTACTACCGATGACACCAATACCGATAACCGTGATGCCTATGTGAATCATATACCCACCATAACGGCGTGGATTACGGCGCATCAGGGTGATAAATGCCACAGGCAACGATTCGCCATGTGCGCTGATGCGTGCCATCGCCCCGCGATAGGTCTCATAAACTGCCACCCAGCCCCCAAATAAGACGATGCCATACCCAAACAAGGCGAGGATGTTCAATACACCATCTTCGTATGTAGAAAGTGGGATGAATAACACCATTGTGATAGCGGTCAATACGAGGGGAATAACAAGCGAAATACCCAACCGTTTGAGCGATGTCGCGCCCCATGCAGACAGTGGTGCAATGCCCATCAGGATGTATAAGGCAATAAATAGCGGTGTCACGACAGGCAAGAAATATTCTTTACCGAGTGTGATATTGGTATCCATGAAAATTTCAGAGACAATTGGTGCGCCAAAACTGCCCCAGAAGATGGCGATGAACAACGCCACAAAGATGAAGTTATTCAGCACGAATAAGGCTTCACGACTGAGTAAATTGGTGAATTGATGCTCATCACGCAATTCGCCACGTCTGCGTCGCCACAAAATCAGCCATACCGAAATAGCCGTCACCGTCACCCAGAAGGCGAACATGGGGAAGCCGATACCACTCCGTGCAAAGCTATGCACACTTTCAATCAAACCGCTACGGGTGGCAAATGTGCCAAAAATCACGGCGGAAAATGTGCCAACCGCAAGGAACATATTCCATGTTTTCAGCATCCCGCGTTTTTCTTGAATCATCACACTGTGGATGAACGCCGTGCCAATCAGCCATGGGAGGAACGCGGCATTTTCTACAGGGTCCCAGCCCCAATAACCGCCCCACCCCAACACATCATATGCCCAACGTCCGCCCAAAATCAGCCCTAAACCGAGTGTGAGCCATGCGAATAGCGTCCAACGGCGCGAGGCTTTAATCCAGTTGGTAGACAAATCACCACTGGCAAGCGCCGCCATCGCAAACGCGAATGGGACGATGAACCCGACAAAGCCCAAATACAACATGGGCGGGTGAATCGCCATCCCAAAGTGACGGAGCAACGGATTCAAGCCCATCGCGCTACCTCTGACCAAATCGAGGCGCATATTCGGGTCTAATAAAACAGGGGCTAACCGTGCCGTTGGGGGCAAATCAGATGCACGAATGGTTGTGCCATCTGCTAATACCGAAAGCGGGACAAGTGTGCTTTGGTCTTCCAAATCGCCAATGGCAACCATTTCGGGCAAGGCTTGCGCCGTCATCAACACAGACGATGGAATCATCAATTCGGGGTTCAAATCGCGTGCCGCCAAAAACACACCTTGCACGGGGAATTGTGCATCAATGGGCGCAATTTCAAGCGGGATAGTCACGAAACCTTGTTGTGATGCGGAGAAGCGACTCAAAAATTCAGCCACACTCAAATCATTGGCAGGATAGCTATTTTCGGGGCGAAAGACCGCCGAAACCATATCTTCATCACTATTGGGGACATACCACCAGCGCGAGAATGGGTTTTCCAAAAAGACACTAATCGCCACAAAAAACGCCACAACTGCCATCATGTAGGCGGTGGCATAGGGCATCAGACGACGGTGGGTTTTCCAATTTAACCAAACTGCGCCCGCGCTAAACCCACTCATCAACACCGACCAGAACAAGAGTGAGCCAGCTTGTGACCCCCACAGCGCGGTCAGGCGGAAGAACATGGGCATATCGGGACTCGTCACCGACCAAACATATCTCACTTCGTAACGTTGCAGGATGATATCAATCATCAACATGCCACTCGAAAATGCCAACAATCCAAAATTGAGCAAGGCGGCATTCCGACCACTTTGCACCAATGCTTCGTTTTTATTGCGTTCTCCAAGCACTAAGGCAACAATGGCATACAACGCGGCAAGGAGTGAAAAAAATTCAGTCAACAATCCAAGTTCAGTAAACATTAAAGGTCTCCACCAGAAACAGCTTGATTCGGGACATTATCTTCATAACGGCTTGGGCATTTGAGCAAAATTTCGGTGGCATAAAACACACCATCCTCGCCCAATTTACCCGTTAAAATAGCTTGGGCTTCATGTTGAAGCAAATCCGGTTTCACTTGATTTTCGATATGGACAGAAATGCGATTGGCAGTAGATTCATCATTAGCGGCAAGGTACAAAGCGTATGCCAAATTTTCGTTTTCTGTGTTGATGTGGGCAATCGTAAAATCCATGATGAGGTTCTTATCATCATATACAATCGTTTTACCAATGACCGCGCCCGAAATCCGTACCGTTTGACCAACATATTTTGTGTCAGCCAACAATTCATCTACCGTGATGAAATATTGCGCCCCACTAAAGGTATTCATGATAATCAGATAGGCAATTGCACCA
>JALONZ010000497.1 GCA_025454675.1 Anaerolineae bacterium
GTGGAGAGGGGGAGAAAACCGCCATTTTGTGGGTAAAAGTCCCCTCTCCATGCAATGGGGAGGGGATTTAGGGGAGGGGTTAAACACCATATTTATTTACTAACAAACATCATCATGCCCACATGAGGTAAAAACACATGATAAACATCTACAAAGTGCTAATTCGCAACGAATTGCTCATCGAATTGCAATATCCGCTCGCGCTCCTCATCTGGATGACTGAAAAAGTCTTAGAACCCATTATTTATCTTGCCGTCTGGACAAGTGTCGCCGCCTCGCAGGGGGGTGAGGTGAATGGTTTTGGCGTTGCCGATTTTGCCGCCTATTATATCGCGTTGTTGTTGGTCGGACATTTGACCCAAAATTGGCATGTCTGGACGATTGAATGGTATGTGACCACAGGTGAAATGTCTAAATTTTTGGTGCGTCCCATCCATCCCATTCATGATAGCATCACCAACGACTGGATTTTTAAGGGTCTGATGATGGTCATTATCATCCCGACCATGTTCATCCTCACATGGTTATTTGCGCCCAGTTTGCAATTTCAATTCACCAATGTGTTGTTATTCATCCCCACCATTTGCCTTGCAGGGGCGTTGGGATTCATCGGCGGGTGGATTGTTGGGTTATCGTCATTCTGGACAATTCGCAATGGCACAATCATTCAGATGTACTTTTTGCTGGTGCTATTTTTCTCTGGTCGGATTGCCCCGTTGGAATTGCTCCCGCCATTGATGCAACAAATCGCCTATCTATTGCCATTTCGCTGGTTTGTCTCGTTCCCGATTGAGGTGTTACTCGGTTGGATTCCGACAGACCAAATCATCATCGGCATGGGGATTCAATTGGTATGGATTATCGCATTAGTTACGGTCTCAATTGGGGTCTGGAAATTAAGCCTGCGCCGATATGGTGCTGTGGGAGGCTAAAAATATGTTTTTTCAACTCATCGGCTTATCGCTCAAAGTGAACACCCTGAGAGAATTGGAATATCGGGTCAATTTCTTTTTGCAAATCATTCAATCTGCCCTCTCGCTGGTGATTGGCATCGGTGGAATTGCCATTATTTTTGAACATACCGACACACTGAATGGTTGGAGTGCCAACCAATTGCTCATCGTGATTGGGGTGTATACCCTCATCGGTGGGGTGATTGGATTCATCATACGCCCTAGTTTTCAAAAATTGATGGAAGACGTGCGAATGGGTACGCTGGATTTCACCTTACTCAAACCACATGATGCCCAATTTATGGCGAGTATCAAGCAATTCGCAATCTGGCATATTTTAGATGTGCTGTTGGGCTTGGGCATTGTCACATTTGGCATGATTCAAAGCGCCACCATTGTCACGATGGGGCAATTGCTCATCTTTTTGCTGATGTTGGTCGCGGGCATGACGATTATCTACAGTTTTTGGCTCATCCTCGCCAGCACCGTATTTTGGTTGGTCAAGGTGGATAATATTTTGTTCATCTTCGAGAGTATGTATGAAGCGGGGCGCTACCCCGTGACCATTTACCCCGGTTGGTTACAATTCATGCTCACCTTTCTCGTGCCAATTGCCTTCGCCATCACCATACCCGCCCAAGCCATCATCGGTCAGCTCCCCATCGAATCGGCATTATTAGCCATCGGCATCGCGCTGGTTGCGTTCATCCTCGCCCGTTTGGTATGGTTAACCGGCTTACGCCACTATTCAGGCGCATCGGCATAAAGCGCATATCCATTTTGATACGCCAAAATCCTGCCCTATCCATTAGGGCAGGATTTTTTACCTATACAAAACCTTTATCGAATTTTGGTGAATTTGTGTTACACTAGGGGCATAATTGTAAGCTATTAAGGAGTAGGTTATGACTGATTCGTTGGACATCATCCAACTTGCTATTCATGCCAAACAAGCTGGTTATGCCCTTGCTAAAGCCACCACCGAACAGAAAAATAATGCGTTGCTTTGTATTGCCGATGCCCTAACTGCCCATCGTGATGAATTATTAGAGGCGAATCGTGCCGATTTAGACGAAGCACGCGCCAATGGCACCAGCGAGGCACTCCTAGACCGCATTAATCTGCAAAAACGGCTGGATGGTATCGTGGCGGATGTCCGCACGGTTGCAACCATCCCCGACCCCGTTGGCAAAACAATTGAAGAACGCATTTTGCCTAATGGCTTAAACGTATCACGCCGTAAAACCCCTATTGGCGTGATTGGTGTTATCTATGAAGCACGCCCAAATGTGACGATTGATGTGGCGGTACTGGCATTAAAATCGGGGAATGCGTGCATTTTGCGTGGCGGAAAAGAAATTCTGCGGAGCAATATGGCGATGGTGCGCGTGATGCAACAGGCAATCGCCCAAAGCGGACTCCCTGCCGATGCGATTCAACTCATCGCCAGCACCGACAGGCGTTATGTCGGCGAAATGCTCAAATTGCATGACCACATTGATATGATTATCCCGCGCGGGGGGGCTGATTTGCATCGGTTTTGCAAACAAAATAGCACCATACCCGTCATCACAGGCGGAGTTGGGATTTGTCACTTATTCGTAGATGAATCGGCAGATATTCCATCCGCATTAAGCATCATCCACAACGCCAAAACATCACGCCCGTCGGTATGTAATTCGCTAGATACCGTTTTGGTGCATCAAAACATCGCCCGCGCCTTTTTACCGCGCCTGATTGACCGCCTAACAGGGGTGGAATTTCGGGCAGAACCCCGCGCACATGCCTATATTCAAGATTTATGCTACGCCAACATCAAACCCGCAGGCGATGACGATTTCGATACCGAATGGATGGCGCTGATTTTGGGCTTGAAAGTGGTGGATTCGATGGATGAAGCCATGACACATATCCGCCAACATAGTTTGGGGCATTCGGATGGCATCCTCACCCAAAACGCGGGTCACGCAGAACGCTTTTTGAATGAGGTAGATGCTGCCGCCGTATATGCC
>JALONZ010000498.1 GCA_025454675.1 Anaerolineae bacterium
CGCCTACGCAGGTGAGCGCGTGCCAACATCCCAAGTTGAATAACTCATGCCCGCCGTAGATACCTGCCAACCGCAAGTGATACGCGCCCTCGAAAAAGAGGGGTGGCGGATTTTATTGGGCGAAACACGTTTTCGGAAATATAAACGCTCCATTATGATAGATATTCGTGCTGTTCATGGCGCAAATGGCAGTTCAAAACAGATTTTATTGGCAGAAGTCAAGTGTTTTGGCAATTCATCTGAATATACCCGCGATTTATATACGGCGATTGGTCAATATATTGTTTATCGTGCCATGTTGAATGAATTGAATGATGCGACACCACTTTATTTAGCCATTCCAGTCGTTGCTTATGACGAATTATTTGATGCAATCATCCAACGTGCCGTAAATGATGCTAAAATAAAGCTAATCGTTGTAGATATTGTTCAGGAAGTGATTGTCACATGGAAAGAGTAATATCACTCGCAGAAGCACTTAAGCAAGAACTCACTTGGTATGCCAACACCATCGGATATAAAACGACCACTTATTTTTTTTGTGATGATGAACATCAAAAATATATCATTGTGGATGCAACCAATCCCGATTTTCCGGGTGATTATTCAGTTGCAATCATGATGATGGCGCATATTGAAAATGGGTATATCGTGGTGGATGCCGATAATACTGATAAACCCCTATATGAAGGCTTGATGCACGCGGGTATCCCACGCGAAAAAATCATCCTCGCCTATGCGGGTGAGCGCGTGCCTAGCCCGCAATCATGAGCAAATGATAAATTTTTGCCATTTTAAGATGTTGGCTTTTCCACATCTCATTTCCTCTGCTATAATTAATTAAACGGCTATTTAATTACGGAATAGACAACTAATATTCTTTTGGAAAGGTTAACAACTTATGCCTTATAACATTCGCAAAGCCACTGTCATTGGGTCTGGTACGATGGGTGGTGGCATCGCCGCACTCCTCGCAGGCGTGGGTGTAGAGACGCTCCTCCTCGATATTCCCGCAAAAGATACACAAGCAGGTGATTCGCCTGCCAAGCGCAACGCCATTGTCGAAAATAATCTTAAAACACTCCAAAAGATGCGCCCCGCGCAACTCTTTAGTCAAGCCAGCTTAGACCTTATCCGAATTGGTAATTTAGAAGATGATTTGCATAAAGTCGCCGATTCCGATTGGGTGATTGAAGTGGTGGTGGAACGGTTGGATGTCAAACAAAGCCTGATGGCAAAATTGGCAGAAGTCGTTAAGCCAGAAGCCATTATCAGCACAAATACATCAGGGTTGCCCATTCATAAAATCGCTGAAGGCTTGGGTAAAGAATTTGCACGTCGCTTCTTAGGCACACATTTCTTCAATCCCCCACGTTATTTGCATCTGCTCGAAGTGATTCCGCATCCGGATACCGACCCCGAAATTGTTCAATTCATAACCGAATTTGGCTCACGGAAATTGGGTAAGGGTGTGGTGATTTGCAAGGATGAACCGAATTTCATCGGCAACCGCTTTATGTCGATGTCGGGGATGCAAGCCATGAATTATGCCCTCGACCATGATTATACAGTCGAAGAAGTGGATGCGCTCACGGGTCCGCTGATTGGTCGCCCCAAGACCGCCACATTTAATCTGAATGATTTGGTTGGGTTTGATATTGCGGTGCATGTGGCACGGAATTTGTATCCTGCCATCCCCAATGACCCCGACCGTGAAGTATTGAATCACCCCAAAGCCACCCAACTGTCGGATGAGATGCTCACCCGCAAATGGCTAGGGCGTAAAACGGGTCAAGGCTTTTATCACATGCGCGTTGGTGCGAGTGGTGAAAAAGAGCTGTGGGCGCTCAACCTCAAGACGATGGAATATGAACCCCCCACCAAACCCAAGTTTGATAGTGTGAGTAAACACCGCAAAGTCGAGCCGACAGGTGAACGGATTCGCCTGCTTATTAATGAAGAAGACCGTGGCGGACAATATTTGTTCCACCTGCACGCATTCTATTTGGCATATGCCTCGAATCGTGTGCCAGAAATCACCGAAACCATCGTGAATGTGGATAACGCCCAAAAATGGGGTTTTGGTCATGAAATGGGTCCGTTTGAAATTTGGGATGCGATTGGTGTTGCAGAATTCATCCCGCGTTTTGAGGCGGCAGGGTATCGTGTTGCCCCATGGGTGAAGGATATGGTGGCAAAAGGCATTCATACCTTCTATCAAAAGAATGATGCGGGCAAAGTGGTGGCATTTTATAGCCCACAAGCAGGCAGTTATGTGCCACTGGTCAAAGATGCACTGGAAATCACCTGTGCCGATTTGAAAGCCGATGGCAAAACACTCGCCAGCAATGATGACGGCAATGTGTACGATATGGGCGATGGCGTTTTGCTGTGGGAATTCACCAGCAAACAAAATACCATCACCGCCAAATTTGTTGAGATGGGCTGGAAGGCGCTGGAATTGCTCAATCAACCTGAATATGTGGCGTTGGTTGTGAGCAATGATGCAGAACGCTTCTCCATCGGCGCGAATTTGCAAGATGTGATGATGGGCGGGGGCGATATTGCCACCGAAGTGGATAAGATGATTCGTGGGTTGCAAAATCTGACCCAAGCCATGCGTTATGCACCAAAACCTGTGATTACCGCGCCGTTTAATATGGCGTTGGGCGGTGGTTGCGAGATGCTGATGGCAGGCACGGCGATTGTTGCCCATGCGGAACTGTATGCGGGCTTGGTTGAAGTGGGCGTGGGTCTCATCCCCGCAGGCGGTGGATGTAAAGATTTGGTGCGCCGTGTGGTGAATCCTGTCGCCAGCGCGGGTGCATATACCCTGCCTGCTGTTCAAAAAGTATTTGAGACCATCGCCACCGCCAAAGTGAGCGAAAGCGCCATGCAAGCCCAAGAAATGGGATTTTTAGCCCCAACCGATAAGATTGTGATGAATCGGCGTTTCTTGATTGG
>JALONZ010000499.1 GCA_025454675.1 Anaerolineae bacterium
TTGGGGAGTAAATCGGTTTTATTCAACGCCAAAACGACAGGTGCATCATGACGCAAGCGCATGAGTGTTTCGGCGATGTATGTTTCGCTGTCTTGGGGTGGGGTGCTGGCATCCAAGACCCATAAGATGAGGTCGGCATCTTGAATGGCAAATTCCGCCACTTCTATCATATATTCGCCCAATTTATGATGTGGGCGGTGTAAACCGGGTGTATCTACGAACAAAAGTTGACCATTATCATCGGTATAAATTCCCAATTGACGCTTGCGCGTGGTTTGGGGTTTATTGGTGACGATGGCGATTTTTTGTCCTAAAATACGATTAATGAGGGTAGATTTGCCCACATTTGGACGACCTACCACCGCCACAAATCCAGAGCGGTGATTTTCGGGCAGGTCGTCGTTAAAAATATCATCGAGGTTGTTGCTCATTTATGTATATTCCAATCTTCTATGGTGTCAAATCTGGGCAAATAATCCAACAAACGTGCTGGAAATGTCTTTGCGACATCGGATGACGCAATTAATGCCGTAATCGGCATGAGCGGGGTGTTGGTTTGGTCATTTTCATAAATCAACACTTGGGGCGGAATGGCAATATCTAAAAATTTCAGGGTCATCATGTCATCTGTGCCATCATTGCGGTAGCCAATGACATCGGCACGCGGGAAGGCGAATCCTTTTTTATAAATGAATTCCCATGCCATTTCACCGACCATCATATCACCATAATCAGATGCGACCAGACCAGGGACAATCGAAATGTGGGGTTTGCCCAAAAAGCGCACACCATAACGGATGATAAAATCCCCACTGCGGTACGCAATGCCATTGGGTGCTTCTAATCCCAAAAACCCCCATGATTGGGTGAGTGTTTCGACTGTGAATAAGACCCCACTAAATACATCACTGATGGGTTGTCGTTGCGGAATTTGCGGTCGTGGCATGGATTAATGTGTCGTCTCTGCTGGAAGGGCGTTTTCGGGCGTAATGCCTTCATCCAGCGCCAATAAATCCGGAACAGGTTCGGGATGGGTTTCTTCATGATGATGACCATGATAGTGGGGTTGGTTAATATCATCAAAATTTTCCCATGGACGGACGGTTGCTAACCATGCGCCGATGCCAGCTACCAACATCAAAAAGCCGCTGAGGACGAATAAGCCAACAAGGGTCGAATCGGCATTCACGCCACCAATAACCCCAATCGCCGCGCCAAGAATCATTAAGGTCATCCCCAGTCCGCCTAATAAGGACATACCGAGTGTAATGCTGTTATTGCCTGTATTATGTGCTGATGTGTTGGTCTCTGTCGCCATATCATTTCCTTTGAGGTGAAAATTTGCCAATTAGTCTATTAAAAATTTTCCTCTTTTGCACCGATAGTGTCAAGCCTATATATCTTGGATGCAATTGTATATCAAATTGTGCATATTGTATGAACTTGGTCGAAAGTGACAAATATCACAAACGTTAGTGTAAAAAGTCGCTAGAGAAAGTTGATTATTTCGCTTAGAATAGGAAAGGTAATTAAAAAATAATTTGATAAAATTTTTTGACAACCAAATTGAGGAGGGATGCTCTTTGTATGTATGCTAAACAACAGCAAATTACAGGGCTAGAAAGTGTTGGTTTGACCGCCGCGGATGTGCGCCGTGTCAATTTGCATTGGAATTTAACCCCCGCCGAACTTTATGAACATGCCATTCGCAATGGCGAAGCAGAATTGACTAATACCGGCGCGTTGCGCGTATTGACAGGTCAATATACAGGACGTAGCCCCAAGGACAAGTTTTTTGTTAAGAATTCGGGCGCGGAATCTGAATCCCTTATTTGGTGGGGTGATGTGAATCAAGCCATTTCGCCACAAGTATTTGATGGATTGCATCGTAAGGTACTCAATCATCTCAGCCATCAATCTGATTTATATGTGTTGGATGCGTTTGGTGGGGCAGACCCGCGTTATCGGTTGCCGATTCGGTTGGTGAGCGAAGTGGCATATCATGCGTTATTTGCTTGGAATATGTTTGTGCGACCAACCCCTGATGAATTGGCGCATCATGAACCCCAGTTCACCATTCTCGCCGCGCCTAGCCTCATCGCCAAACCCGATGAAGATGGCACGCGCACAGGCACATTTATTGTCTTAAATATGGAAAAAAGACTTATTTTAGTTGGCGGTACACTTTATTCTGGTGAAGTTAAAAAAGGTATTTTCTCGGTTTTGAATTATTTATTGCCCTTGCAAAAAATTATGCCGATGCACTGCTCGGCGAATCATAGCATGGATGGCAAAACAGCAATTTTCTTTGGTTTGAGTGGCACGGGTAAAACCACCCTCAGCGCCGATTCATCCCGTGTATTAATTGGGGATGATGAGCATGGTTGGAGTGATGACGGCATTTTCAATTTTGAAGGGGGCTGTTATGCCAAGACCATCAATCTTAGCCCTGAAGGTGAACCCGAAATTTATGCGACTACCAAAATGTTCGGCACGATTTTAGAAAATGTGCCATTACATGATGACCGTTCCCCTGATTTTGATGATGACCGCTACACCGAGAATACACGCTGTTCGTATCCGATTGATTTTATCCCGAATGCCAGCATGACCGGTTTGGCAGGGCATCCCGAAAATATCATCTTTTTAACAGCAGATGCGTTTGGTGTATTGCCACCTGTGGCAAAACTTACACCTGAACAAGCCATGTATCACTTCATTAGTGGCTATACCGCCAAAGTTGCAGGGACAGAACGTGGTGTTACGGAACCATCCGCAACATTTAGCGCCTGCTTCGGTGGTCCGTTTATGCCGATGCACCCAACAGCTTATGCCGAATTATTGGCAGATAAAATTAAAAAGCATGGGTCGCATGTATGGCTGGTGAATACGGGTTGGACGGGTGGTGGCTATGGGGTAGGGCATCGGATGTCACTTAAGCACACACGGCGGATTATTAACGC
>JALONZ010000500.1 GCA_025454675.1 Anaerolineae bacterium
CATAACCACCTGCTTTATCAAACGGGTCGCCAGTGGCGATATAGGCTTCAATTTCGGCATCCGTATAATCACGCATAAAAACCCGTGTCTGAACAGTGTCGGCATAACGGGCAGGATTATCACCCAGTCGTAACAATGTGAACGATGTGATAACCACATGCGGACGATTACGCAAACTCATGAGCATCTCACGCGCATGAATGGGATTTTCGGGCTTGCCCAATAATTCCCCCGTATCGGTGATGCCGATTGTATCCGCACTCAGGATAACAATGGTATCCGCCGCAAGGATGGTTGCAGGCGCAGATAACCGCCCCGCTACCGCATCTGCTTTGGCAGATGATAACCGTTGCACATACGCAAGCGGGGTCTCTGATGGGTGTGGTGATTCGTCAATATCGGGCTTATTGACAGTAAAATGGATTCCCAGCGAGGCAATCATATCACGCCGACGCGGAGAACCCGATGCGAGGATGAAAGTGGTCATAAGATATAAACCTGTGAATTATTAGGGGCGGATAGGTGTAATGACAAGATTCTTGCCGTAAGTCATATAAAAACTTTTTGCTTTTAGTGTTAGGTTCTTACGCCTTTTTTCCACAAATCAGAAACGACTTGCCCTTTTGCAAAGTCATCAACAACCAGAATGAGTTGATTTTGATGGTCGCTATAAATGACTTCAATATTTACACCAGCATTTGCCATCATGCGCGAAATTTTTCCCAATTGTCCAGGCTCGTCTTGGTTAAGTCTTTGGATAAGAACTTCTCGGTCTGCGATTACTTCAATCCCTTTTTCTTCCAGCGCCCTACGGGCAGAAACGCCATCTTCAAATAGAAAATGTGCTATTCCTTTACCATCAAAGACAAATGCCCCGCCACCCTCTACACTTATACCCGCACTGCCTAAAGCCTCACCCATTTCTGCCAATGCACCTGGACGATTTTCCAAACGTATGGCTAAATCTCTCATCTTATCTTCTCCTGTATTTTCTAAATTTGTTGAATAGTGATTTGAGTTTTTACAGAATTTGCGATGAAACACTTTGCATGTGCCAAATGGTGCAACTCTTCTATCTGTTCTTGTGATGGCGCAGTTTTACTATCAAAAACCACCTTTGGCTTTAAGGTTACTTTGGTCATAGCTAACTTTCCGTCTTCATCTTTCCCTAAAATTCCTTCGGCGTTATCTTCGTAATGCTCCACGATATAGTTTTTCCCAGCAACAATAGACAAAAACCATAGCATATGGCAACTGGAAATTGACGCAATAAATGCTTCTTCGGGGTCTATAGCAAATTCATTGGACATTGGGAGGGGTACAATATGGGGTGATGATGACGCGGCTAATTCAATACCCCCATCAAAAACCCATGTGTGAGACCTACTATATTTATTATCAATAAAAACTTCGTCTGGCTTTTTCTTCCATAAAACTGTAACTATATAAGACATCTTTACTCCACACGAATTCGTATAATATACATCTTTCGCTATAAGGTGCTAATGGTTCGCGTTACCTGTGTGTGGGCGGTTGTGGATTCAGTTTGGGAGCAGAGAAAAATGCTCGAAAACGCCATAGATTCCCACACATCAGGTTCATGCTGTATTAGTCAAGCTATTATCCTAAAGTTTAAAAGACGAGAAAATTATTCTTCGTCTTCGTCCTCATAATCATCATCGTCATAATCGTCATCATAATCGAAGAAATCTGCCGCGCCGTGTGGATAGCCTTGTTCCATTTCTTCTTCATCGGCTTCGCGCAGTTCCAACACTTCGACCTCATAGGTGACAACTTTGCCAGCCAACGGGTCATTGAAGTCGAGGACGACAGAATCATCATTGATGGCAGTCACATAGGCTTCCATCAATTCACCGTCTTCATCTTCCAGCAGAACTTCCATGCCCACTTCCAAACCATCGGGAACATCTTCGCGGGCGACCACTTCAACATCTTCTTCATCATATTCGCCATAGGCATCTGCGGGTTGCAAGGTGACAGTGAATGTCTCGCCTGCTTTTTTGCCTTCAAGCGCCGTTTCGAGTCCGGGGACAATATTGCCCGCGCCATGTAAATATTCTAAGGGGTCATCAGCACTGGTTTCTTCAATTTCGACACCTTCAGAGGTGAGACGATACGCAATCGAAACTACAACGCCTTTTGCAATTTTATTCACAGCCATGTGTGTATTTTAATCCTCTTGAAACATCACGAGCCTCCGAAATTGAGGCTCAAAACAGAGTTTTATTTTAGTATAATTTGCACAAAACGAATAGGGGAGAATCACGAAGCAACACCTGCCATTTAGTGAACTCTCATGAACCATTAAAAACTCATGATTGCCAAATAAGACCCTGTACGTTACAATAAAAATATGATGTTGGATAATGGAATTGAGAATTTTTTGATGATACCCGAAAAAACACTACAAACGCTTGAACTCGATAAAATCCTCGATAAAATCGCCACCTTCACCACATTTTCGGGTGGGGAAGAATTGGTGCGCGGATTATTCCCCACCACCGATTTAACAGAGGCGCAAATTTGGCAAAAAGAGACGGCAGAAGCCCGTTTGTTATTTGAAAACAAGACGAATGTTACACTCGGCGGTGTGCGTGATGTGCGCGAAATATCGCAAGCCGCGGCACGGGGCATTATTATTGACCCACCTATTCTACAAGATATTCGCAACACATTGCGCCGTGGCATGACCATCAAGCGCATTTTGGGGCGCATGAAAGCCACCTACCCCCTCTTGGGCAGTGTGGCGGAGATGATTGAAGAATGTGTAGATTTACAAGATGCCATCGGCAATGTGTTGGATGATAATAATGAGGTCAAAGATTCCGCCAGCCCTAAATTGGCGATTATCCGCCGTGACCTGAAAATTGCCTTTGAACGTCTCCAATCCAAATTGCAACGCATCCTCAGCACCCCCACCAAAGCCCAATATTTACAAGAA
>JALONZ010000501.1 GCA_025454675.1 Anaerolineae bacterium
AGGCGGATGCTTTAGCATCTGCCGAGAATGGATTATCCCTAATGCCAAAGATGTGGGTAAGGCATAGCCATGCAATGGGGAGGGGGTTAGGGGGTGGGGCTAATTCCTTCACATTTTACAAACAGAATAAGGAGCAGAAAAGATGAGTGTCACGATTCCACAAACCCGACAAACGGGTGATTTAATCACGGCGGCGATGTATAACGAATTGATTGCCGCGTTGGAGCATTTGCTGACCTTGCAAGCGGATAGCGCGAATCTTGCGCTGGCGAGTACGGGCAAGGCGATTGGTTGGCATGTTGGGGATATAAAAATTGCGGGGCGGTCTGGGGATATTGGCAACCAGTGGCTGGTGTGCAATGGGCGCACGATTGGCAACGGTGCGAGCGGGGCAAATGGGCGGGCGAATGCGGATATGCAGGCGCTTTATGTGCATTTATGGACGCAGTTTCCGGATACGACCTTATTCATTTTGGATAGTGCGGGCATTGCCACCACACGCGGGGCGAGCGCCCTAGCCGATTTTGACGCGGGCAAGCGCCTGTATCTGCCAGATTTGCGCGGGCGCGTGGTGGCGGGCGTGGATACGGAACGGGTGGCGATTAATCAGGGGTGGGCGGATGATTTGGGCGCGATTGGCGGGAATGAGCGGCATCAATTGACGGTGGCAGAATTGCCGATGCACACGCATGGTACAGGCGCGGGGACGAGTTTTTTATATGTGGCAGGCAGTGGCGGGACGGCGGCATTAGCGACTGGGACAGGAGTGACATCCTCCACACTGACCGCGCCAACGGGTAGCAACGGGCATCATAACAACCTGCAACCGACCATCATGCTGACGTATTTGATTTATACAGGTTTATAAGGAGTGGCATCATGACAATTCATACAACACAACGCTACACCGGCGAAACATTGGCGGTGACATTTGGCGGGGTGGCGATTCAAGCCGATTTTTTGCGCTTTGTGGTGGATGATAACATCGCCACAGTGGATATAACGGCGGGGAACAGCAAAGACCGCGCCCACATCACCAGCACACGGCAAGTCGTGTTTCGGTTGGATATTTTGCAACAGGCAAAAAGCGCATCTGGCACGCCGATTCGTCAGGCGTTGCGAGTGGGAAATCGGGCGGAATTGGTTTATGCACCCGAAGGAACAGCCACAGGCAACCCGAAATATGCGTGTTATGCGACCGTGACGGCGTGCAAAATCACGTATCCGTTTGAGGATGTGGTGCGGATGGAGGTCGAATTACGGCGGGACGGGGCATTCACGGCGCATTTTGAAGATTTGGGCAGTGTGTATGACAAAAATTGATTTATCGGCATGGGCGACCATGCAATCGTTATTGGATTGGCAACGGGCGGCAGAAAATGGGGATTTTGCGGTGCTGAATCGGTTGATGGCGCAGGTCGTCACCGCTTGGGATTATGCGGGCAATCCGCAAAATGAGGCTGATTATGCCGATTTATCACCTGCGGCATGGTCGGGGTGTGTGAAAGAGGTGAGCGCCGCGATTGGTGCGATGTTTCGTTAATCGGCAACAAGAATTGGCGAAGGCGTTACTCATTTGGCGCGAGTATGATGCCCCACCCGCGTTTGCGGTGGCATGGGTATTATTACGGGCGCGGTTGGCACACGCCTTCGGGTGGCAATTGGAGTATATAGACGGGTTAGCGCCCGCCACGATTGCGGAATTATTGGGGTATTTGGGGGGGATGTGACCCGCCAGAAGTGACCCGCCAGAAGCTAAAGCATTCTGGCTATTCGACCATCAAGCCCACTAAAGGGGCTATTTCATCATTCACCGTCATGACCAAGCGCCTTTAGTGCGCTTACAAATCTTTGCCTAGCGGGGTGTTTTAACACCCCGCGTATGAGATTATTCATCAATCTTCTCTAAATAAGGTAATAAATTACCTGCTTCATGATGCTGTTTTTGATTCGCAACATATTCAATAACTTGCGGGATGACTTTTTCGCCATATGTCAAAGCACCATAACCACTTTGCCAATAAAAATTCTCTTTTAAGGCAAATCCCTGATTAATCTCATGTGATGAAATACCTTTTAGTTGTTGAACAATATCAGCGACACTATAAGATGGATGAATCATCATCACAATGTGGATATGGTCAGCCACGCCATTGATTTCTAACACCTGCAATTTCAAATTGTATGCTTTTTGGCGTATGGACGCATAAATAACCCGTTCATATTGAGTTGTAATTATCGGTTGGCGATGTTTAGTTGCCCAAATAAGGTGATAATAACATTTCCAAAATGCCATAAATACCCCCTAATGTAATGATTATCTATGAGTGCAGAGTATATCGTTAATCATCACAATTGGCAACTAAAAAACGATCTTCTCTAATTTACACCGCCAGAAGCTAAAGCATTCTGGCTATTCGACCATCAAGCCCACTAAAGGGGCTATTGCATCATTCACCGTCACGACCTAGCGCCTTTAGTGCGCTTACAAATCTTTGCCTAGCGGGGTGTTTTAACACCGCGCGTATGATAATATAAGGAGAACACAAACCATCATGAACGATGAACAACCCATTACCGAGATTGAAAATCCCGCCGATGCGGAGACCGAACCCCTCCCCATCCCCACCCCGTTGGACGAGATGCTCGCCCTGCGTGACGAATTGCAAAATCAACTGAATGCGTATCAAACCCTATTGGGCGAATTGCGCGGATTGATGACCACCCCCACCCCACCGCCGACGGCAATCGGCAACCCCGCGCAAACCCCACCCTTGAGTGTGGATGAGGTGCGCGGGATGGATGTCATGACGACAAAGCGCCGTCTGGATGAGGTGTTAGCGGTGTTGCGCGGACGCGGCTAGTCCACAGCACCCGCGCGAATATCAGCCATGAGACGGACAAGAAAAATGTCCAATAATAGGCGTACACATCAATGAAGGCGGGGCGATTGAACGGGTAAAAAATATCCGCGAGGATGAATAAGCCCAAGCCGAATGCAAAGCGCGTTTGAAGCAAAGCAAGCGCCCCCACCGCGAGGATGATAATCACCGAATTGCCCGCCGAATACGGCGCGAGGAGCAAGGACGCGCTGATGAGGAAGCTGGCTTTTTCGCGCGTGATGGTGGGCGGTGTGAGGAGCGCGATGGCGATGGACAGGAGCAAAATCAACAACCAGACCGCCAAAATGAGGGGGGATGGCACAAATTCCAGCCGATTGAGCGCCGCGGCGATGCTCATATCGATGATGCTCCCCGCCTGATACGTGCCACCGAGCGCCGCCAGCCATTCGCGCCCGCGCCAGATGGATAACGGGATGACGATGGCGAGTGTTAATCCGCCCGCCAGCATCCAATTGCGCGGTTTCCAGTGGCGGAACATCGCCCACGCTACGAATGGCATGAATAAAAACACGGCTTGCGGTTTGGCGGTCGCCCATAACGCGCCCAATGTGAGGATATACGGATTTTCGTGGCGCATGGCATACACAATCAGCAACACGCCCGCGATGATTTGGGCATCAATTTGACCATCTGCCAACACGCGCAGGGTCGGGAAGGATGTGAGCATCAGCGCGATAGACAAGAAAAAAATGCCTTTGCGCCGTGTGGTGGGGACAGCCAGCACCAAAATGATGAGGGTGATATATGACCAGATGCCCCACGCCACACGCATATCAAAATTGGCGATGGGCATAAAAAAGATGGCGCTCCAAGGCGGGTTGCGTAACCCATTGACGACTTCGTAGCGAATATCGCCCCCGCGCATCCTATCAAAGATGAGGTCTATGCCCAAGCTGGTGTTTTCCACGGGCAGGTTGGCGAAAAATATCACCATGACCACGCCCATGCCTATCACGACCAGCGCCAAAAATATGATTTCCCACAAACGATATTTGCCAATACGCATGGTGATTTCCCCTTTTTTTAGGTTTGGATGATAAACCTCACCCCCCTACCCCCTCTCCAATTTGGAGAGGGGGAGAAAACCGTTTTATAGGCGGGTTGTAGGGACATGATAGTTCATGTCCGTTTCCCCTCTCCGTTTGGGAGAGGGAATTTAGGGGTGAGGTCAAAAGCCGATTTTTTTTATCAATGGGCGGACATACGCGCCATAACGGACGGCAAGAATGCCGTCCCTACGAACCAAATAGGCAGAATTGTAGGG
>JALONZ010000502.1 GCA_025454675.1 Anaerolineae bacterium
TTGCACAAAAAGGGCAATCCATAACCAACATCCATAAAACAAAAACAAGGGCATATAATCCCTTGTTTTTGGTGAATTAAATGGGTGATTTATTATTTGGGGGCGATGGTGAGGGTGATGTTGGATGGTTTTTCTTCCATGCTGAAGAAACCTTCTTCGCTGACGATGAAGGTCAGAACGCCATCATTGGCTGGGACAATTTCGACAGTCCCTGCGCTGGCATAACGGAAGGAGAACCCACCAGTGGTATTAAATCCGAATTCATCCACACCCAAAACAAAGTCAACACTCACACCTTTTTCGGGGTTATCGGTAACAGCCGATAATACATAGGTTGTGCCTGCGGTGACGGTAAAACGTACCACATCAAAGTCGAGGACATCGGTTTCGAGGGTGACAGTCACGGGACCGCTGTCTAATGACAACAAGGTGTCTGAGGTCACAGTGAGGACAAGTGTTTCGGCGACATCAGAAACCGAGTAGGATGACAATCTGAGCGAATAGAGACCACTCAAAGGCAATTCGACACGGCGCAATTGACGGCTACCGAAGAAAACATTGCTGTTATTTGCCACTTCAACACCATCGGGACCCGACAAAGACAAATCTGCGGTGACAAAATTTTCATTGACCGCGGCAATTGTGACGACATCGCCCGCATTGGCTTCAAATGAATAGAAAATGGGCGCACCTGTAAAAGCGATATCAATAGGGGTGCTGAGTGTCAATGGGGTAACTTCACCTGCTGTTACGCTGAGGGTATATGCACCAGAACCAGTGCCAAGAAATGCACCAACACGGATGATATATTCACCACTGACTGGCACGAAGAAGGCGAGGTATGGGTTTCTGTCGCCTGCGCTATCATCATCAAAGGCAACTTCAGCGCCACCGGCATCTAAAATGGTGACATTGCTATCGAATTCGGGGGCGGTGACGGTGACAAAAATCAGTTGACCTGCTTCGAGGCTGATGGAATAATCCACATCAGCATCGGTACGTGTTCCTTCAACGGTATCGCCAACCGCGATTGGGGTTTGTGCGAAGACAGCATTTGTGACCATCAAAACAAGGGCGATGAGTAAACTTGAAAGAACAAAACGTATTGAACGCATATTTTTTCCTCTCTGTATTGATTATGCGAGAATTGCAATGTACATCTTTTCTCACTATAACCTAAGATTGTGATTTTTGCAACAAACCGTTATGTTCTAAGTAGGCAAAAACAGCATTTGCCAAGACCGCATTGCCATGCGGATTAAGGTGCATATCTTCTGTATAATATAACAGTTCGCCATTTTGGGCATGTTCCTGAAAAATTGGGAGTGCATCGAAACAGGCTAAACCCAGTTCATCACACAAATCCAGCATGGCTTGATGATTATTTTTGAAAATTTGCATTGTCTCATCCCCTAAAATCGGTGTGGTGAGCGATTCATAGACCAATTCACGCACAGGAATGAGGATAATCACCAATTGACCACCCCAACTTTGCACCAATGCTTGTGCATCTTCATAGGCTTTTTTGGTATGAGGATAGCCCGCAATTTTACGTGGGTCGGTCATATCTAATGCGACTTGTTCGTAGGTTTGACCAAAGCCCAATACCCCATCTCGAATGGGAATGGTGTGCGTTTCGGCAAAAAATGCGCGTTCAAATTCGTTGGTATAGGGGGCTTCATTGAAAAATGCCAATTCGATGAGGGCAAACGCGAGCGAGTTTGTACGTAGCCATGTTACCCATGATGGCACACTGGCTTGGGCGCGAGCATCGGCTTCTTGGGCGCTGACTTCGCGTGGGGATAGATAATCAATGCGCGGAATTTGTCCTTCTAATACCCGCAGTTGATAATCTTCATCAAAGTCGTTGCCAAAGAATTGCCATAAGACGATTGGTGGTTCAATTTGGATGGCATAATTTTTGAGCATGTTGTAATGGCTAATCCCCCCTGTTGCGCCCTGCCCAAAATTGACCACCCCCACACCTGATATATCTTCTAAGCGTTGTACCCAACAATCTTCATATTCCGTGAAGCAAAATGTGAAGGAATCACCCACAACGGCAATGGCGGGGTCATAATCGAGAGGGCGATTGCGAAAACCAAAACTACTGCCCAAAAGCGGGTTGGTGGTCACATGAAAAACAATATCTTTGCTGGCGGCATATTGATAATTTTGCAAATCGGGACGCATTACTACATTATGCTCACCCACTGTCTGCATGATTTCCATCCGATTAATGGGGTCGCCTTCTCCCGCTAAAATGCGCTCGGCGGTGCGTTGGAGTCGGTCGGGCAGGGAAGGGACGGCGATGCGTAATAAAATTTCGAGTAAGACAGCGATGACAATGAGATTGATAAGCAAAAATAAGGCAAGTTTGAGTAATTTTTTCATCCATTAATCCGTTTATATTCTTGAGAATCCTATTTTCCTATTATGGGTGATAGTCCTATCGCTGAGAAGAGACTTTTTTATTGTCTTAATGTTAAATTTTTTGCATTCTATTAAATTACTTGTTATAGTCTATAGTCTAAGCAGAAATTTATAAAAGAGGGTGTTTTTACATGTCACTAGATACAATTCCTGTGATTCGAGTTTTTTTGTCATCGCCGGGTGATGTCAATGAAGAGCGTAAACTGGCAATTAGTTTGATGGAACAAATTGCAACATCACGCAGATTTCGCAATTCGCTCCATCTCATTATTATTGCTTGGGATGATCCGCGTCTTAGCACTGTTATGAGGGCTACACTGAAACCCCAAGAGGCTATTAATCTTAAACTGAAACGCCCCTCAGAGTGTGATATTGCGATTGTTATTTTTGGAAAACGGATTGGTACACCGTTTATACACACAGATGGCAAAGAATACACCGGCACAACATGGGAATTACTGGATGCCCTTAGTTCTCGGACAACCGAAACAGTTATCTATCGGTGTACCAAAAAGCAGATGT
>JALONZ010000503.1 GCA_025454675.1 Anaerolineae bacterium
CATCAAGCGCCAACAAATCATCTTGGGTGATGCCTTTAATCACAATTGGGTCAGTCATTGTTCAATACCTCTATCCACTTTTTATCATTATAACCCACTTTTGGCAGGCAGGTGCAAATGCTCCCAGATGCCTTCCGCAATCTGAAAAACGGCTTCGGGTTGCGCGATTTTGCGCGAATTTTCGGCGTATTCATGCCAAATTGATTTATCTGTTAGCCATTTTTCGAGTGTATCCGCCACTTGTTTGGGACGGCTGGCATACACACCCGCCTTGTTATCTACCACATGCCACACATTGCCATCTTCCTGCCCCGGAATTTTGCCACTGAGTATCATCGGCAAGCCTGCAATAGTCGCTTCGGTGATGGTGGCGGGACCCGCCTTTGTGACCAAAATATCTGCCCCGCGCATTTTGATGTGCATATCGGTGATGAACCCGTAAATATGCGTTGGCTGATGCCAGTCCATCGCTTCTAATAGCGCACGGCGTTCTTCATTTTTTCCTGCGATGATGACCAACTGGCATTTGAGGCGTTTTTCATTGATGGCAGTCGCGGTTTTAATCAATTGCCCCATCCCATCCCCGCCGAATACCAACATCACCACAGGCAAATCATCTGACCAGCCATGTTCACGGCGAATGGTTGCTTTATCCTGATACGAATCGGTGAAACGCGGATGCACAGGCAAACCCGTCATGCTCATTTTGTGCCGTTGTAACCCCAATTTTATCCCACGTTGTAAGGCGCGTTGTGTGGGAAGGTAGGTGTGATGAGCGCGTTTTTCATACCAGAAACGCGGTGTGGAGACCAAATCGGTCACAACGACCAAAAAGGGGATGGTCATTTTTTTATCCAAATAGGCATACATCGAGGGTGGTGTGATGACCGAGTGAACACTCACGATGATGTCGGCGGGGTTATCGGCATACATTTGCTGTAGCCTATCCCGATTTATGGCGTATAACAATCGGCGCACAATCGGCGCGATGAAGGGTAGGTTGGCGAAATAATATCCAAGTCCCCATAAAAACGGTGTTTTGTTGACCATTTCGGGGTACATTTCGGGTTGGATATTCATGGGATAGCGCATTTGGCGATACACATCCACCAATTGAATATCAAATGTATCGCGTCCATATTTACGATAGAGTGCTTCGCTAATGGCTTCGGCGGCAGAACGATGCCCCCCACCGGTATCCGACATCAGAAAAAGGATTTTATACATGCCAATTCATCCTAAAAGTGTGCTTGCGTGATATACAAATGCCATTATCCAATATAATTGATGAGAAGGGTATGCTCATTGGAGGAAATTTTATGGATAAAGCAGATTGGGAAGCAATGCAGGCACGAAAACAAAACGATGTCTCAATGGGAAAAATCCGCGAGGTATTGAGCGACATCTCAAGTCGGTTACAACCGCAATATCCTAACTTGAATTTCAAAATACATGCGTTTGATGAGGGTGTATCGCTGATTGTGCGCCAATCATCAGGCGCGGATGTGGCGAAAATTATTTACGAGGACAATCAATACACATTTACCATTGCGGGGCAACCACGCAAGCGAGTCACACTTGACCAAGCCGAGAAACTGCTTGAAGAAACATTAGCTAAATTATCATGAGGGAATGATATGGATAACTACCACACATTAAATCAATTGCAGGATGAGCTAAAAGAAAAGTATCCCCAGTTAAGGATAAATCGGGATAGCGGTATGACAGGTGAATTTTTGCTGATTTATCAGGATGCTCAAAAACTTGCACAATTGGAAATTAAAAATCAAAGTGGAGAAATTCAGTTAATTTTCACCGCAGAAAGTCCTAAACCAGAAATATTTTCGGCATTCCCAAAAGCAAAAACACGGCTGAATGATTGGCTGAAAAAGCAATTGGGTTGATGATTTGTAGTAGTAGTGGCATGATATATCATGCCACTACACCCACAATTTTATTCAGAATTAGGATTTTCGATGCGGGTGAAGGTCATTTTTGCGCCTTCGCCATAATAAATGACCAATTCAGTCGCAGAAATTTCAAACGTGGTGGCTTTTTCCAGCCCAAAGAAGAACGAGCCTTCTTGTGCGGTGATGTTGTCATCCACACATGCCATCATGGTACTGGCGACATCATTAAAATCAATCGCATCGCCATTCACAACATACGTCCCGCCGTAGCTATTGCATCCACCCGAACCGCCCATCGTGCCATCGGCATTAAAAATGATGGTGACAATGCTATTTTCAACAACGGGTGTCTCATCATCGAAAGAGACCAATTGCCATGCGGTGTTCCCCAAATTGTGAACCCGTTTGAAGGTCAGTTGTTCGCCTGTGTTTTCACCATAATCAATGACCAGTGAATCCACCGTTTGCTTAGAAATGAGTGTGGCACTCGCCAATGCGCCATAATATGCACTTTCTTGCGCCATCACACCATCCGTCATGCACGCCATTTCGGTGCTGATGACCGCATCAAATGTAATCGCGCTATCCACAAGGGTGTACCCACTGCTATAGCTATTGCATCCACCCGAACCCGCGACAGTGCCATCATCAGCAAATTTGAGGGTGATAGGGGCTTCTGCGATGGGTGTAACAGGGGCATCCAGTGTGCCATACGATACCAAAATCCATTCGCTATTTGCGAGTGCTAATGAATCAAACACCAGTTGACCTCCCTCATACGTCAAAATGAGTTGATTGTTCACGATTTCGTAGCTGGTGACAGTTCCCAACGCGCTCATATACGCCAATTCTTGTTCCATCACGCCGTCTTCCATACAAGCCATCATGGTACTCATGGGTAAGTCAAACGCGATGCGTCCTTCATTGATGCTATAGGCAGTACCATATTGATTGCAACTGGCATTGCCATAGGCGCGGTTATCGCTCCCAAAAAATAAGGTGACTGCGGGTAGGGCGGTGGTGGATGATTCAGTCA
>JALONZ010000504.1 GCA_025454675.1 Anaerolineae bacterium
TGGGTCTGCCAATTGTCGTGGATACATCACAGGCTACGGCGAATTGGAATTGGTTGGTCACAAAAACGGCAAAGCCAATCACGGCTGACTCGCAACAGCGAATGATGAAGATACACCAAAACGCCCATAGACTTGGGCGTTTTTTTATTTTATGGGCAAGTCGGTGTCCATTCAAATCCGCCGAAAATCCTATCTATAATGGCGAACAAAGTCGGGTCATAGTCTGCTAATTCCTCGCGGGTATTCACAAAATTATGAATTCCGTTGGTTGGAATCGCCTCAATATTGGTATTGAAATAATCTTGCACCCCTTCCGCCCAATATTCTTCGACGGTTTCCATCGCATACGTATTTTCCCATAACCCACCTTCAATGGCTTGCTGATACGCCAAATTCAGCGCCAAATTGAAGGTCGGGTCTACATAAATAATGCCACTATCTTTCATCGTATGGGCAAATTCATGCAAAAAGATGCTTTCGCCATAATACGGGTCATCAAAATAGCACAGCAAATTTTCTTCTGCACCCGACCCCAACGGCACAGATGGACTGCCACCCAAACCCCGCGCCCGTTCATCCCAATTGGTCACAGGGTCATTCCGTAAAAAGGCATATTCTGGCAACATGGTGATGCCTTCGGATTGCGCGACAATGCCCATTTTTATCTCAAATTCCAACATTTTTTCAAGAACTTGAGATTGCCCCTGTAGCATATTCGCCATGATATTCCACGCCATTTGTAAGGCTTCATCTGGCACATTATTGGATGAAATAATCGGAATGCCCATATAATCACACATTTTTTCATAAAACGGGTCAAATCCATCTTGGGGCGTGGTTGGACGCACTTCGCACCCTTCATACCCCGCTATGACTACCCATTCCCAATCTTTATCAGGGCGATAGGTAAAATCAAGCGGGTCTGTGATGGTTATCGGCTCGCCAAGTGTCATTTTAATCATCGTCTGAGACGAAGCCACACCACGCGCCAATTCTTCACCCGATTCATCACGCAGTATCCATTCATGACCATCATAGGTGTTCATGGTCGTGGTTTGGGTAGGCAAAATTTCGCCATATGACACCTCTTGACAATCAAAACCGACCCAATAAACATAAACCGTCTCATCCAAATAATTTTCAAAGACGATTTGTGTTTCTACATTATTCCCTGTGGAACAAGATTGCGCCAAACTTTTTTGTGGTTGATAAAAACCAATCCCCAAAACACCGATTATGAGCATGGCTATGGTGTACTTCAACATAAGGAATCCTTTTTTAGGTGGTTATTTTATGTATTTCTGGGGCGATAATGCACCGCCTCACCAACATGCGCGGCGCTTATCATATTAACCCCTTCCAAATCGGCAATCGTCCTGCTAATTTTGACCAACCGATGATAGGAACGTGCGCTCAATTTGAACTTATTAAGCGTCATCGCCAATAATTTTTTGGCATCATCTGTCATCGGACAAAATTCATCAATCTGACCAACGCTAATATCGGCATTCGCAAACAGTTTTGGGTGATTATTAAACCGCGCCCGTTGAATGGCTCGCGCTTTCTCAATTCGCCCCCGAATGATAGCGGACGACTCGCCTTGTGGCAGATTGAGCAACTTGTCATTCTCCACGCGAGGCACATCCACATGAATATCAATTCTATCTAACATCGGACCCGATAACCGCTTTTGATAGGCTTCAATTTTGGTCAGGCTACAGGTACAAGCGTGATGTGGGTCGCCATAATAACCACAGGGACACGGGTTTCGCGCTCCAATCAACATAAAATTACACGGAAAAGTGATATTACCATGTACACGACTAATGGTGATGATTTTATCTTCTAGCGGTTGGCGCAAAACTTCTAAGGTTTTGGGATTATGTTCAACAATTTCATCCAAAAAAAGTACGCCACGATGCGCCAGACTAATTTCGCCCGGTTTGGGGATGGCACTCCCGCCCACCAAGCCAGCATAACTAACCGTATGGTGAGGCATCCGAAACGGGCGTGTAAATTGGAGCGGTTTATTTCTATCTAAGCCATCAATGACAGAGTAAATTTGTGCCACCTCTAAGGCTTCTTCGATGCTCATTTTGGGCAAAATACCCGCCACTGCCCGCGAGATGAGACTTTTACCACTCCCTGGCGGACCCGTCAGCAAAATATTATGATTGCCCGCCACCGCCACTTCCATCGCCCGTTTAACCGCTTCTTGCCCCCGAATATCCGCAAAATCGGTTATGTTATATGGCAAGGTCTCATCTGCCAATTCCGCTATATCTGCGCGATACGGTTCAATCGGGTTCATATTGTAAAAATGCTCAACCAACTGCGCTAATGATTGAACAGGATAAATATCAATGCCTTTCACCAATGCGGCTTCTGGTGCATCTTCGGCTGATACATAGGCGCGTTCAAAACCTGCTTGCATGGCGGTGTAAATCATCGGCAAAAGCCCTTTGACATGCCGAACAGACCCATCCAGCGATAATTCACCGATGAATACCGATTTTCCAATTTTATCAGGTGGGGCTTGGTCAGTGGCACATAACACCCCCACCGCAATTGCCAAATCTAAGCCGACATCATCTTTATGCAAATCAGCAGGATATAAATTGACGACATATTGTTTGAGGGTATATTGCAATCCGCTATTTTTGATGGCGGTTGTCACCCGTTTTTCACTCTCGCGCACGGATGTATTGGGCAACCCAACAATACTGAACTTGGGGATGTTGGAGCGCGGATTAAAATCCACTTGTGCCTCAATTATCCAACCATTCAATCCGATTCGTGTACAGCCATAAATTGTTGCCAGCATATCCTACCCCCTTTTCATCAGCCGCCTTTTTCTTGTAGGCGTTGGGTATAACGGTCTAAATCAATTATAAAACGGGTATGTGTTGCCTCGCCAATCAATTCGTGTTCGTCCCATTTTTCGATATGCACCACTTCGGCTTCTGCCCAAACACGCTTGCCGATGGGTGTCGCCGCCAAATGCTTGGCAGAAATTTCGATGCCCACACTCATTTGCCCTTGTGGGAGCAGGGGGTCAATCGCATTCACTGATGCGCCTTCCATCAACGATACCATAGATGGGGTCGAAAAAACCAGCACTCCCCCACTCCCCAAATGATATGCCGTATGCTTTTCTTCGACAATAAATTCACGCATCCCTTTTGTGCCAATGGTGATTGTCATCGCTCATTCTCCTAAAAATTGTAAGGTGGTTGTGGTTGCGCGGTTAATATCGCTAAAAATCCCGCGTAATTCGGGGCGTGGTTGTATCATTGCCAGTTGATACATCGCCTCTTGAGTCATCAAGCGCAATTCTTCACGCGGGATATGTGACCTGCCATCGGTTTTGAATTTGAACGGTTTGCCAAAGCTCACCTGTGCGAGGGCGCGATTGCGATTTTTCCAACGGGTGCGGAATGTATTCGTATCGGATATAGCGGCAGGCAAAATAATCGCGTCTGATTTGGTGGCAATGAACGCTAATCCATCTTTTGCCTCGCCCATGCCTTCCGGATGACGTGTGCCTTCTGGCGCAACCAAAATCATATTGCCTGCTTTGAGGAGCGCGATGGATGTCTCTAAGGCACGGCGGTCTACTGTCTCGCGGTTAATGGTATAAGACCCCCACCACCATACAAAAAAGCGTAATATAGGCGACTGGGTATTTTCAATTTTAGTCATGGGGATAACATAGCGGTTGGTGATTTCCCCCATGCACACCACAGGGTCAATCGCGGAAATATGGCTCATCATCAGGATACATCCGCCCTGTTTGGGGATGTGATGCTTGCCTGTAGACGATACTTTTGCCAAAAAAGTATATCCAACCGTGCGGATAATGGCGCGTAATAAAAAGCGTCGCCACGTATAAGCGGGTTGCCGAGCGATGTATTCTTCAATCGTCAAAGACGGCATGTGCTGTCCTTTGCTTAATATACAGACACCGCCATATTACGGCGGTGTCCCCAATATAACAAAGTTATTCTAAATCATCATCGCGTTTCACGCCACTTGGTTTTTCACCTGAAAATGGCTTACGCGGTGGGCGGTCTGAGCGTCCATCTCGGCTGATATTATCACGACGCGAGAAACTCGGTTTGCGCCCTGTACTAGATGGTCTGCGTGGTGGACGGCTATCATCCCCGTCACGGCGGGGCGGACGGCTATCTCTATCCCCTGAACCACGATACTGACGTTTTTCTCCATCACTATCACCATATCTTCGGGGTGGACGGCTATCGTCCCCGTCACGGCGGGGCGGACGGCTGTCTCTATCCCCTG
>JALONZ010000505.1 GCA_025454675.1 Anaerolineae bacterium
AGGGCGTCGTCGTAGGAGCGCACCGGGACCTGGTTGAAGGTGAGCGGCGGCCCGGTGGCGAAGATGCGCGACCCCACCATGTCGCCGACTACCGATTGGTACACCTATTACGACTTGTTTTTGCCCGATGTACTATCGCAACATGCCCAAAACCAGACCGATAGCATCGCTACGGCGTGGGTGGTGTTTTGGAGCAATGACCGCGCTGTGTTGGATAGACTGGAAAATAACGGCTATACGCGCACATGGACACACATTACCGAGCATTATGGCAATCAGATTGCGACTTATCGCTATGACCATCTGTTATCCCCGCCCATAGACACCTTCGCTAATGGCATGATTTTGCGCGGTGCAATCATAGATGAAACTGATTTACGCCTCGATTTATGGTGGTCAACCGATACACCGCAAAACGCCGATTACACCACCGCAGGCGGATTATTGAACGAAGCAGGGGTGTTGGTGGCACAGTGGGATAGTTTTCCGCCTATGATGACCAGCCAGTGGGTCGAAAATCAGGTGATTTTCGACCCGAAACGACTGAAACTGGTGGAGGGGCAAAGCCTGACGGCGGGGGAATATACCGCCATTGTGAAGGTATATATTTGGGATGGGCAAATCACTGATATTCGCACATTATCCGATGCGCCTTATGTGGAAATTGGCAAAATTCAGGTGGATTAACGTCAGTTATGGATAACGAAAAATATCTTAAAAACATCCCCCATCCCCAGCCCTTCCCCCATAAAGGGAAGGGAGCAAAAATTCCCCCTCTCCATGCAATGGGGAGGGGGTTAGGGGGTGGGGATAAATGCAAATAGCCTTAACCATAACTCACATTGGATTAAGGCTGATTCACTGCAAATTCAATATCCAGCATAAAACTATCACCTGCGGGTTCACCATTCACCAACAAGGGCAAGCGTTCACCAGTGGCGAGGTCATAAAATCCCACGCGCACGCGGTAATCATCCGCGTTGGGCAATTGCCCGATATAAAATCCGCGTCTATCTATCACGTATTCGTCCGTCTGCCAAAATTGAGTCGAATAATAATTTAATTCCCACCCAACCGGCTTGTTCACCACCCCATCCGCCGTAGCGAGGACGGTATCGGGGTCGCTTTCATGGTAGAGATGATAAAAAATGCTGTAATCGGTGGGGGTTTCACCCAAAACTTGCCATACCAGCATCAATTCGACTGGATTTGTGCCAATCCCCACGAAGACAGGTTCATTCACCACACCATAACGCGCCAAACGGACAAATTGCTCACCGAATTGAATATCGGCTGTTGGCTCAATTTCGATGGTCAAATTGGATGATGGTGGTGGGTTAAATCGCTCATCCATTGTGAGCGCATATAAATCAAAATGTTCGCGCCAATCTTCAAACCGAATCGGCTGGGATGTGAAATTTTCTCGGCGTAGGCTGGCATAAAATGGGTTATGAAATCCGCCTGTGTTGGCATATAAGGCTTGCGATTCGACCCCATCTATAAAATAATCTGCATCTTGTGCCTCATCCAATGTGCGCGGGATGGCGGTGATGTTGATGTCCCATGTGGGGAAGAAAAATGGTAGGCGTTGAAGTCCTGGTGCAAAAATTTTAGGCGATTCGTCCGTCGGCGGGAGCGATTCAAAATATGCAACAACTTCCATAAGTGAGGCATCACTTAAATCATCTTTGGCGGGCATCGTCCACCAAAAATCCCACCCATACCCCTCATCATATAGCGGGATGAGGATACCTTGCAACGACACAGCAAATATCGCAAACACATATCCCAAACGGGTTGGGAAACGCCATGTTTTGACCCGTTCTGATGTTATCCATAAGCCCAAAATCATTGCGGTGGGCAAAATTAGCAACGGCACAATCGGGAACGACAACCGATAATGATAACTATAGGAATAAAAATAGGTGATGAAATACGGCAATGCCAACACCCACGCCCACCCCACCAGCCGAATATGCCCCCAATCGGATTCTCTGGCATAGGCAAAGGCGAAATCGGCGAGGGTGATGACCAATAACACCATCCCCACCACAAAAAATAACCAATCCACCCCCATCATTCGACTGGGGGTGATGATGGTCGGGGCGACACCCAACCCGATTAAAATCAGGCTGATGGACAAAAAAATACGATTCGGGCGACGTTTGAGGGGTGCAAGGAATAAAAATAGGATGAGCAAGCCGACCAGCAACAATATCCAACCAAATTCGCCAGCACTCCGCACCGCTTCATCCAACCAATAGGATTGCGGGAAGGTAATGAGCGGATGCCCATATAATCCGTTGCGGATATACCACACCGCGCCCAATGGCAAACACGCCAGCGCCATGCGTAATGCCACGACAAAACGCGGGGCGAATGCTGACCAGCGCCGTGTGCGGACGGCTTCAATCATCACCGCCAACACCACACCCCATATCAACGCGCCACCGGTTGGTTTTATCCACATCAAAATGCCCAGCCACACACCAGCGAGGTCGGCATAACGCCAACGCAGATGCTTATCCGATTGTGTCCACGCCATGAGGAAAAACGCGCTGGATGCGGTGAAGGCGAAGGTCTGCGGAATTTCGAGGTCGCCGATGCGCGTCCAAAATCCGAAATGGGGGTATAATGCCCAAATTGCGCCCAAAATGATGCCCACGCGCCGATTCACCAAGCGATTACCCACTGTATACGCCGCCAAAATGCTCCCAATTTGCAAAAATGGCAATACTGCCCGCGCCACATGGTCATTGATGCCCCCTGTGATGAGTTGCGCGAATGTATATTGCAATTGCAAAAATTGGGGATAGTAGCCGATGTCGGTGGGGATGAATCCCAGTTGGGTATACACCCGCGCCTGATAGCCATACACCCACAATTCATCATACCAACCGAAAGCCGTCCATGAGGTCATCACCCA
>JALONZ010000506.1 GCA_025454675.1 Anaerolineae bacterium
TTTCCATACTCTCATCCCAAATTACATCACTTAGTTTTAGTTTTTCCGAAGGGGGTAATTTCTTTACTACTTCAAGTAATTGCTGAAAACTTAGGCTTACGTTTAATTGCAGATTGTTCATACTCTATAGATTTTGCTAAAGCTATTTTGGTTTTTAAATTTCGAATATAAGTATCAATTACATAAAAAAACAGTCTTTGTGCCTGTTTTTATTTTTTGAAATTCTTTAATTCGTTGAAAGGTTCCCTTATCATGTGAAGCTTTTTCACTATCATCCATTAGGCAATAAATACTAACATCAAATATCTTAGGCATTTTGCATACCATCTCAATTGATGGTAAATTTTAATTTCTTCCATATTCTCCAATATTCTATCTCGAAGCATCCATCTGTGGGGCACAATGTCCTTTTGGTCGGTTTTTCTCCTTACTATGGGTGATTTTTTTATTACCCATGTATAAGGTATTTTTCACGTCTAATCAGTAATAGAATGATTTTATAAAGATAGGATAGATTGAGGGATTTTTAGCATGATAACCGATAAACCCAATTTACGCGAAGGCATGTCGTTGGATGACTTTTTAGAACTTAGTCATGACCAACCGTTTGAACTCATTGATGGGGAGAAGATTGATAAAATGCCACCCGGATTAAAACATCAACTTGTTTTACGCAAGATTCGCCGTTTATTAGAAGATTTTGCAATGTTTGATAACCAGTTGGGCGAAGTCTTTTCTGAAAATGCCTTCATCATCGAAGCGCGGCGGGATTGGGTGAAAGGGTCACGTACACCTGACATCAGTTTTTATGTCAAATCGCGTATCGAAGGATACATAGCGGATATACCCCGTGTCGTGCCGATTGTCCCCGACTTGATTATCGAAATCATTTCGCCAACCGATAGGTATGATGACATTCAATTGCGGACACTGTTCGATTTGGATAATGGCGCAAAAGTTATTTGGATTATAGACCCAGAAAGCCGAAGCGCGTGGGTTTATACATCCGATACAACCCGTCCACAACGCTTTGGTGAGGATGGTGTGCTATCTGCACCCGATATTCTGCCCAATTTTTCGTTGGAATTGAGCAAAGTTTGGGCATAATTTTTCAGTAGGAGATTTTTATGACTGACCAACATCCCAATCCAAAATTTTTTTCGGTGCGGTGGCAATTTTTATCCCCGTTTTTCATCATATTGCTCATCGTGGCGATGTTGGGCGCATATTTCCTCTCGCGGAATTTGGTGGGCGGGATTCAAATTTCACAAGACAACCTGTTGCTCCAAAGCAGTCGTGCCGTATTAGACCGCGCCGATGAATTGTATGCGAATCAACGCTTTGTGGCGCTCCAAACTGCCTTTTTAGACGGGTTGCCTCAAGCGGTCATCGGGTTGGATAGCGCCACACTCCAGCCGATGCTCCAAGCCATGCTCCAAACGCACCGCCAAGATAGCATTATCATCGTGGATACGGCGGGGATTGAAGTTTTGGGTGTATCGCAAACCACATTAGGCGATAACACGCAATTCATCACCAGCACCGACACCGATTTGAGTGTATCCCCTTTGATTTTGCAAGTGTTCGCGCCAGATGCCGATACCGTGAGCGGATTCATCACCACCCCGCAGGGATTACAATTATTCACTGGTGTGCCGATTCGTGCCGATGAAACGGTGGTCGGCGCGGTTTTGGTGGGGGTGGATGGCATTAATGCGCTGGAATCACTCAAAGGGAGTGCGATTGCACAATTGGCGTTATATGGTGGGGTGGGGGAGTTGTTATTAACCAGTTTTGCGGGGGATATTATCACAAGCGAATTTGCCATTAGCGCAGGGCAATATGGGCAGGTGGTGAGCGCAACGACTGACATCCCGTTAGCCGATATTTCGCTGAATAATCAGCCGTATAACGTCGCGTATGTGCCGTTGCGGTTTGGTGTGGATACGATTGGCGTGGTGGGTGTGTTTTTGGCGGATGATGCCCCATTTATCACCGAAGCAGGCAAACAAATTTCTGCGATGCTCATTTCGCTCATGACGGGTGTGATTATTGTGGTGGGGTATGTTGGCATCAGCCGATTTGTGGGGCGCGTGGAACGGGTCACGGATACGGTGGATGCGTTGGCACAGGGGAATAAAATTCGCACACGGATGAAGCCCACTGATGAAATTGGCAGATTGGGGCAATCATTAGACCAATATGCCGATGCGGTGCAAATTCAACAAGATGCCCTGCAAACGGCGCTCCGCCAAAAACGGCGTGAATTAACCCATCTCATGGCGGTGATTAGCAATTTGCCACAAGGGGTTATCGTCCAAGACTTGGACGGGCGGGTGTTGTTGATGAATGACCTTGCCCGCGATTTATTAGGCTCACAACGTGCTTTCCGCTCATCGGGGGTGGCGGATGTGGCGCAATTTGTCCCGAATGTGTTGGGCGCGAATTTGGCACCCGGTTTATATGCGCTTGGCGACCCGCAACAGGTCTCGATTGATGAGCGCATCCTCAGCGCACAAGCGGGTGCGGTCGTCTCGGCGGATGGGGGACGGTTGGGAACAGTGATTTTGCTCCGTGATATTAGCGAGGATGTGCGGGCAGAACAAGAACGGGCAGAGGCGCTCAAACGGTTGTCACAAGAAATTCAACAACCGCTCGCCAACTTGGGGCGGATGGCAGGTGGGCAAGAATCGGATATGATGCGCTCGTTTGCGCGGGAGGTCACACGGCAATCGGTGGCGCTTCAACGTATGATTTTGGAATTGCGCGAAATGTCGGATAGCAACATTGCCCAAATTCAGCGCAATCAGCGCCCGATTCGCCTAGAAACGCTGGTGTGGGCGGTGGCGAATGAATGGCGACAGGTGGCAATTGCTAACGGATTGACCTTACACGTCATTTT
>JALONZ010000507.1 GCA_025454675.1 Anaerolineae bacterium
CGTATGTCGGCACGATGAATGATGTGGCGCATATTTGGCAAATGGAACAAGCACGTAAACAAGCAGAGAAGAATTAATAGGGGAACGATGTGATGCCAAACTTGGAAATTGAACTCAATCCCATTGATTTTATTACTATCGGTACGATTGGACCTAAAGGTCAACGGGTTTTTTATTTGCAGGCGGGTCAGGGCGGTAAAATTGTCTCGATGGTCATCGAAAAAGAGCAATCTTGGGCATTAGGTGAAGCCCTCCGCGAAATGATGGACGACATAGACGACCGCACCGCAGACCGCAATCCGGGTGAATTGCCTCCGCGTGATATGGATTTGCGCGAGCCGATTGAACCCGTGTTTCGCATTTCACAACTCGGTTTGGGCTATGATGAAGAACAAGATAAAATTGTTTTGGTCGCTCAAGAAATGATAACCACCGATGAGGACATTGATGATGCCACCGAACCGAGCATCGTCCGCATTTGGTGTAGCCGTAAGCAAATCCGCGCCCTGAGTGACCATGCGATGGATACCGTCCGTTCTGGTCGGGCAGACCCCAAACAAAACGGGTCATTAGTTTATTATTGGATGTAATCCTATGGACGAAAACGCGAATATCCCGCAACAATCGGATGAGGAAAAACCCGCCAGCATCCCCGTCACCATCGAAAAGGTGCTAGAGGTGTTGCAAAACGGGGTTGTGGATGCCGAACATGGTGCCATTCAATGGAGTTCTAATTACACCTTTTTGGTATCTGTCAAACAGGATGATATGAGCGTGATGGCGGTCTATAAACCCCAACGCGGGGAACGCCCTTTGTGGGATTTTCCCGATGGGTCGCTGTGCCAACGGGAACGCGCCGCCTACATCACATCCCAAGCCATGAATTGGCAAATTGTCCCCCCCACCGTGTTGCGGGATGGTCCGCGCGGGATTGGGTCTATGCAATTTTTCATAGACCATGACCCCGATTATCATTATTTCCATTTTGATGAGTCGCTCATCCCCCAGCTAAAACGCATGGCACTTTTTGATGTGTTGGTGAATAATGCCGACCGCAAAGGCGGTCATTGCATCGTGGATGAGCAAAATCATTTATGGGGCATTGACCATGGCATCACTTTTCACGCACAATATAAATTACGCACCGTCATCTGGAATTTTGTGAATCAACGCATTGCTGATGATTTATTGGCAGATGTTCAAAAATTGCGCGACAAACTGGAAAATCCCAATGACCCGTATTTATGTGAGATGGAAACGCTCATCACCAAAGGCGAATTGCGTTCATTCATCCGCCGTATAGATACCATCTTGACCAATAAATTTTATCCTGCACCTGGACCGGGACCAAATCATCCGTGGCCCCCTGTATAATATTATGACCGATACCTCATCGAACCGCGATTATTTAGATTACCTCGCCGAAATTTACCGCCTGAGCGATGATGAATTTCGGCATGAAGGCATGGTCAGCACCTCTGCCCTTGCCGATTTGCTCATGGTGACAGCGCCCGCCGTCAACCGCATGGTGACAAAACTGAAAGAATTGGGCTTGCTCACACATGAACCCTACAAAGGGATTCAACTCACCAAAGCAGGTGAACGCGAAGCCTTATTACGCATCCGCAACCAGCGTATCGCCGAAATTTTTTTGGTGAAAGTGATGGGCTTCAAATGGCACGAGATTCATACCGAAGCCAATAACATGAGTCGCGCCCTCAGCGAATCGGTTGCCCAACGGATGTTACAAATGGCACAAAATCCGCATTTTTGTCCACATGGTGAGCCAATACCCAATCCAGACGGCACAATTATGGATATGGGTGACATTCCACTCGCATCCGCCGAAGCGCATAAGCATTATAAAATTACCCGTGTGCGTACCCGTGAGGCGGATAGATTAGAATATTTAGCCGCGCTAGGACTCATCCCCCAAGCCGAAATTGGCGTGGTGCATGTCGCGCCATTTGACGGACCCATCCAACTGAAATTGGGCAATGAATATCGGATTGTGGGGCATAATTTGGCGCTCCGTATCAATGTGAAGGAAGCCTAAAATGCCCGCCCAACTCGTGCGCCCCGATTTGGCGTATAAAGATAGTTTTGTGGATGCTATCCGCGAATTTCATGCCGAAAAATTATGGCATTATGCCGATATGGATGTTGACCAATTCGCCCACGATGTTGAGGATTATATCCGCGATTTGCATTTGCGTGAGCATACCGTCCCCGCGGGTTGGGTGACAGAAACGGTCATGTGGTGGGTGGATGAACGCGGATTCATCGGGCGGATTTCGTTTCGGCATCATCTAAACGACAAATTGCGCGTATTTGGTGGGCATATCGGCTACGAAGTCCGTCCGACACGGCGCAATGAGGGACATGGGACAGCGATGCTGAATGCCATGTTGCCGATTGTGCGGGCGCGTGGGTTGGATAAAGTCATGCTCACCTGCGATACGACCAATATCGGCAGTCAGAAAATTATCCGCGCCAACGGGGGTGAATTAGAGGACATCATCCAAAACGACTTTCGCCCTACGCCCACTATGCGCTGGTGGATTACCCTCTCAAATCAGTAGCATCGCCTGATGAAACTTGCTATGCTGTCGGTATGACGGTTAATCGAGTAAAAAGGTGATGCTTTATGAATTTATTAGTTTCTTTCCCAAAAAAATTGATATGCCTTATATTTATTTTTATTCTCCAAATCCCTTTTATCACACATAGCCAAACAACTGATGAACGTAATATTCAACCGATTCGAGATATGCAATGGTCGCCTGATGGGAATTTTCTGGCTGTGGCTCAACACGAAGGCGGTTTAGCCATTTATGACCCACAACTCACTTTGCTAACCAGTATTTATCCACAAGATACGGTTTCATCCGTCTCGTGG
>JALONZ010000508.1 GCA_025454675.1 Anaerolineae bacterium
CAATGGTGATAATTGGACCCGCTACAACGGATAATAACGCCAATCCGCCCGCAACGATGCCGATGAGTATCCCCACAAATACCGCATAACGGCGTTCATTCAATTGGCTCACCCAAATTTGTACATCAGATAATTTTTGCAAATCTTGAATCCTTTGCATCTATCCCCACCCCCTAACCCCCTCCCCATTACATAGAGAGGGGGAATAGTTTGTAGGGACATGATATATCATGTCCATATTAAATATTGTTTTTCATCATCAGGCGAATCGCCAAAAATAGACCTACCCCCATACACGCCACCCATGTGATAAGGCTGATTATTGCCCCCAACCGATACGATGTCGGGTCATAGGTCAATGTCACCACATGCTCACCTGCTTCAATTGGGATAGCTGTCATGGCACTATATGCCCGTAAAATATCCACACTCACACCGTCAATTTCGGCACGCCACCCCGGATAATCTACCAATGCCACCGATAACAACGCATTTTGTGGGGCAGTCACGTTCATTTCGATGCGTTCTGGTGTGTAACGGGTGATTTGCACCATTTCGCCTTCTGCGGGTGCATCAGTGAGCGTAATCGGTGGATTCTCATCTAAAATTACCACACGGCGCGGGTCAAAATTCGTGTCATTCAGCCGTGCGCGGGCGCTTTCATTATCAGGAATCACTTCATATTGATACATCAACAACGCAAATGGACGCGGGTCATTCAGCCGATGCAAATTGAGTGTTTTCAGATGCGGATAATCCCGCCCGATAAGCTCGCTGGCGGTTGGCAATTCTTCGGCATCCGTAAAAATATATTTCACCGCAAAAACTTCCCAAACCCGTTCAAACGGCGTGCCACGCTGAATAATCGCGTGCGCGGTATCTAAAAATAAGGGGCTAATCCCACGAATATCTTCCAGTTGATACAATGACCCGCTATTCCCATATCCGTAAATGCCCAATTCCCCACCAACATATTGACCATCCACACGGAAAACACCTGTATCTGCTTTGACTTGTGTCACCAATGGCGGGGTTTGCATGATGGGTTGCGCTTCGGGCGGTAAAATCTGATACACCTCACGGCGGTCTATGTTGGCAGAAAAGAGTTCAAACACTAAAAATATAGGGATTATCCATGCCCATGACGGAATTTGTTTCACATCACGAAGCAACATCACTGCGAAAGGCGTAATCACAAGCAGGCTAAAAAATGAGGCGTTCATCAATGCCAGTGTACCCATTGGGTTATTCATCCATTCGATGACGGCTAAACCCGCCACCGTCTGACATGCCGCCCAAACCCCACCCACAACCACCCGCGCCGAGCGCCAATCGGTTTGCGTGGAGGTATGATATAAAACGACCACACCCAGCCCCGCTAAAATTGCCTGACCATGTGCAACTATAAAAGCGGCGCGTTCTTGACCTCTAAAAAAGTATAATCCGGGCATAAATTGGAACAGCGCATGAAATAACCCACTCCGCGCCCCAAAACTGAGTCCCAGCGCGAGGACTATCGCCCCCAGCCAAAACCACCTATCGCGTTCACGACCTAATAAACCCAATATCGCCAACGCCAAGCCAATCACACCCACATATAACGGCGACCATTGGCTAATCACATGCGGAAAGAAGGCTTGCATCACATCATAAAATGGGAATCCGTTGCCTTTATCCTCAAAACTGAGTCCTGCGCGGATGGTGCGCGTCATGTATTCGATACCGGGTAAAAATTGGACGGCGGTGATGCCAAATGTGACCACACCCATCAGCCCAACACCGAGTATCACGGTTTGAAATTTGCGTGTACTCTCACCCCGAATAATGCGATAGGCTAAAAAGCCCGTCATCACATAAGTGCTAAAAAAACTGGTCTGTGGATGCCCAGCCATCCATGATAATCCCAATGCAAACCCGGCAAAAATCAGCCATAACCAGCGCATTTTGGGGATGCGTGTCGCTTCTAAAATACCTAATAACCCCAATGGCAACCAAACCGCCGCCTCTAATAATGCTAATTGCAACGGCGGATAACCTGTCATATACCCGCCATAACCGATAATCACGGCGGATACAAATGCCCCGACTCGTGTCCCATGTTGATTCATGGTCAATCGGCGCATGAAAGCATACATGGCAAATGTGCCAAATAGCACATGAAATGTCATTTCTATCGCCAGCGCGTGATATGTCCAGCCTGTACCAGATAGGCTACTGAGGGCAATGGTGATTAAACGTGGCGGATAAAACACCGCCGCTTGAGTATCGGCGATAAACGGCAACCCACCGTTATTATAAGGATTCCACAATGGCACTTCGCCCGCCGACCAGCGGCTATATTGATATGCGCCAAAGGTCACAAATTGGTCAGAAAAATCGCCCTCGACCAGCGACACCTGATTTTCTGCGACAGGGGTGTAGATGCGCCAAAAAAACACCCACCATAATAAGATGAGCGCCAAAATCATCATGATGTCATATTGATAAGTCGTCCAGAAGCGTTTTATCATGACCGCCCTTTCAGGATATGCGTGAAAAAGGACTCATAATCGCTGATGATGGTCTCCCAGTCGAATTGAGTCGCCAATTGCAATGCACCTGCTTTGAGATGTGCGCGGAGTTTTTGATTGCGATACAATTGCAACAATTTATGCGAAATATGAAAGTAATTTGGCGCTTTGGGGTCAAGTGTAAAAGGCGAGACCAGAAGCATATTTTCACCATCTTTGAAGAGTTGGATATGCACTTGCGGTTGGGTGGTGATGATGGCACAACCCCGATGCACCGCCGCCAACAAACTGCTCCGCCGATAAGATGACCCATCCCGAAAAGGCAAACACACCACATCACTCGCTTCTAAATAAGCATTAACTTGTTCGCTATCCACAAAACCCG
>JALONZ010000509.1 GCA_025454675.1 Anaerolineae bacterium
CGATTCGCACTATGCCCACTATACGGCGGGTTGCCCATAACAATCATAATGGGCTTGTCACGTTTAATAGCAACCGCCGCATTCGCTTCATCACTAATAAATTTTGCAAAAGCTAATGGGGCTTGTTTATCGCTATCCTCCAATGTATTCGTTAAAAAAATATTCAGACGTTGTTTATCTGTAAATTGATACCCCGTCTCTTTGAGCAATATCCCTAATTTCATGTGGGCTACGGCATAACTGGCTACTAATAACTCAAACCCAAATAGGCGTGGCAACAACCCATCGCGCACATAATCATCCCACGCGCCAGCCTGAGATTGAAAATGTGTGGCATGAATATGTTGTATCAGTGTATACAAAAATGTACCTGTCCCCGTAGCAGGGTCTAAAATCAATGTTTGTTTATCGGCGATACCATCTACTAGGTTAAATTGTTGCTGTAAAATATCATCTACAATCCGCACCATATAATTCACAATGGGTTCTGGGGTGTAATAAACACCCCGTTTTTCACGCAAGGCGGGGTTATACTCAGTTAAAAATGTCTCATAAAAATGCAAAACAGGGTCTTCTCGCCTGCTTCGTCTACCAAAATCTGCCAGCAATTCATCAGTATCGCTATAAGCAAGCAACTTCACTAAATCGTCAACCATCCATTCCACACGCGGATCCATATCTCCTAAAATGCGCTGAAAAAACTCGCGCAAAAATGGATTCGTCTTGGGAATGTCATCCCAAGCACCACGCCTAGAAAATGAACCAATTGCACCTTCATGATTGGCGCGGGCGGCAAATAACCCATAAGCCAACGTCTGTGCATACATATCAGCAAATTGAAAATCCTTGAGGTCAGGCAATAGTGTTTCTTCAAATGCCTGTTTTTGAACTTGTAATGATTCGCTATCGGATAAACTTTTTTCAATCAATTGGGCAATTTGATGCGCCCTATCCGCCAGCCGTTTGGCTAATTCATGCGAATCACCAATATAGGCAACACCCACTGCCATAAATTGTTGCAATAAGGTGCTTAGGGTTTCAAATTGTGATGAATCAACCACTATCTGATTCTTTTGTAATTTGGCAATACGAACAGTTTGTTTGAGTTCTCCGTCTAAATACCACCGGAATTCAAGCGAGTTGGTCAAGAGCAAACTGTGAAATGCTTTTCGATACCGGGTTAGTTGTGCATCTCGCTCAACTCGTTTTAGGTCTTTATCAATATCTTTGGCTTCCACATAACACAATGGCAACTCGTCTTTTATGATAATAAAATCGGGTGCGCCAACAGCAATCCGTCTGGGGTCATTCACGGCAATAATTTGTGCATCTACCGATTCAAGCAATATTTTTAAGGCTGGGCGATACGCATGTTCCGATGCAATACCCGTTGCATATTCTTGCAGAATTTCTTGGATATACCTATCAATAGCCGTCATTGCCTGCTTCCTAGCCATGAAATAAGACAGATGGTCTAATTATACCATAAAAAACAGGCAAAACGAATCGTTTTGCCTGTAGCACTTCTTTAATAGAGGACTAGGTGTTACGAATTAATAGCCCAAAACCGCAACCACATCCGACACTGCTTTGGAACTCTTGGCGAGCATGGCTTTTTCTTCGTCATTCAGTTGCATTTCAATGACTTTTTCTACGCCACCAGAACCCAACACGGCTGGAACGCCCACATACAGGTTGTTATAGCCATATTGACCATTGAGCAACACCGCAGAGGGAATAACACGTTTTTGGTCTTTGAGGATAGCTTCTGCCATATCCACAGCACCCGCCGCGGGAGCATACCATGCGCTCACACCGATAAGACCCACAATTTCACCGCCACCCTTACGAGTGCGTTCAATGATGGCTTGCAAGCGTTCTTCGCTCATCAATTCGCGGACAGGGATGCCTGCCACAGAGGTATGACGTGGGAGGGGCACCATTTCATCACCATGACCACCCAACACGATACCGTGAATATCTTTCACACTCACACCCAATTCCATCGCAATGAAGGATTTATAACGGGCAGTATCCAATGCGCCAGCCATACCCACCACGCGATGCGCGGGGAATTTGCTTTCATTCAATGCGACATGGCACATCGCATCCAATGGATTCGACACGATGACTAAGACGGCATCGGGCGAATATTTTGCCACTTCGCGGGCAACTTCACCAACAATGGCTTGATTCGTCTTGACCAATTCGTCACGGCTGGGGAATTGACCTGTCACGGGGTCTTTTTTGCGCGGAACACCGGCTGTAATGATAACAACATCTGAATTGGCGGTTTCGGCATAATCTTTGCTACCGACCAATTTCACATCTTTACCCAGCACGGGTGTCGCTTCAAACAAATCGAGGGCTTTACCTTTTGCCGCGCCTTCTACGATGTCTACTAATACCACATCAGCCAATTCTTTGGCGGCAATCCACACCGCACAAGTTGAACCGACATTCCCAGCGCCGACCACAGTTACTTTTTTACGACCCATGTTGATAATATCTCCTATAGGTTAATTCAATCGAATAGTTCACACACACCAAATTGGCGTGATTGACCACAATTTTATGCTTTTGGCGCACCTTTGAAAATCTCTGGTGATGCTTTATCGGCAAATTTGGCAAAGTTCTTTTTGAACATCTCCACCAATGCCTTCGCTTTTGCATCATATGCGCCTTTATCCGCCCATGTATTGCGCGGATTCAAAATGTCGCTCGGCACATCTGGCACTTGCGTGGGAATCATCAATCCAAAGAAGGGTTCTTCTTCAAATTGAACATTCTCCAACTCACCGTTCAACACCGCGTTAATAATCCGCCGTGTATGCTTGAGCGACATCCGATGCCCTACCCCATAACCACCACCTGTCCAACCCGTATTCACCA
>JALONZ010000510.1 GCA_025454675.1 Anaerolineae bacterium
AGAGATGTAAAAGCCGAATTTGCATTATAATGATATTCATCCGTAATAATGGTATCATTCATAATCAATAATGGTATCACGGTAGGGGCTTGCCATGGCAAGCCCCTACAAATAGGGTGAACCCCTGTCAATATAACCAACCGTTGAATCACGAAGCACGAACCATCACATATTGGATAGATGACACACATGACCGATTCCGCCAATTCCGCAACACTCCAAGCCTTGCTTCAATATGCCTTACCATTAGGGAGTACCCTGTTGGCAGGGTCGCCAGAGATGACCATTCAATGGGCTGTGACCATTCGCGCCCAGCCGCCTGCTTTTCCCGATATTGATGGGGGAGAATTGGCACTTGTCTCGATGGATATTGTGCGTGGATACGATAGTCGCATTACCCTCGCGGAAGTGGTGACAAATTTGGCAGATGCGGGGGTGAATGCGGTTGCTGTGCGAGATTCGGTATCACAAACTGCCATCGCATCAGCACTGGAACGTGGTATTGGGTTATTATCTATGCCATCCGATACCAACTTGACGGCAATAGAACGTGCCGTTAATAAACTCATCCTCAATCAAGCATCCCAATTGACCCAACGCGCACTTGATATTCAACGCCAACTCATCGCACTATCGGCAGAAAATCGTGATTTAAGCAGTCTGTTGCAAATCATTGCGCGTGCAACCGCCAAGCCGGTGATTATTCATGATGATGCAGGGGTGATGATGGCGCAAATGTATCCCAACGTCACCCGCCGTAGCGGAGGCGCGGGCTTATTGCAAAGCCTCCCCTATCACGAATTTCAACGCTGGCTCGAATCACAAGCCCCACAAGTGCAAGGCATTATCACCCGTAGCCCAATTGGGCATACCATCGTCATTAAAGCCGAAAAACGCATCGCAGGTTATTTATCACTGGTGGATAATGTCAATACCTTAGATGAATTTGACCGTTTGGTATTGACCTATGGCGCAGATGTGTGTGCCATTGAACTGGCAAAAAATCGGGCGATTGCATCCGCCGTTGAGCAAACCCGTGGCGATTGGGTGCAAATGTGGCTCAGTGGTTCATCATCCGACGACCAACTGCTCATCACCCGCGCCAATCAAGCTGGATTCGATGCCGATTCTCCGTATGTCGTGGCGGTTTTCCGTGCGACCACCTCATCGGGCGTGGTGTTACCCATTGAACCCCTTGTGACATTAGTCCGTGATGATTTGGCAAGACGTGGATTAAATGGCGCGGTTGGGCAACACGTAGATGCGATTGTCGCATTATATCCCCTCGATGGGTCAATCCCTGCCATTTTACGCACACGCGCAATTGTCGAAGAAATCCGCACACAATTGGCGACCCGAACACCCAGTGGTGTCGTATCGGCGGGCATAAGTCGCCCTGCCACGTCCTTATTAGGCTTGCGTGATGCGTATCGCTCGGCACGAAACGCCTTAACCATCTCCGCAGAATTAGGGCAACGCGAATCCACCACCTTTTATGGCGATTTGAAGCTATTTCAGTTATTGCTATCTATCAAAGAACTTAATTTGACACATCTACGCCAATTTTATGATGAATCGTTGCGCCCATTGGTGGAGCATGATGACCGCAAACAAGGCGACCTCATCCGCACATTAAACGGATTTTTTGAGGCAAATGGCAATCTCGCAAAAGCCGCCATTGATTTGGATGTGCATCGCAACACACTGGTCTATCGGCTAGAACGGATTACCGAATTAACGGGTTTAGATTTGAACGATGCCGATAACCGCCTCATTTTGCACTTGGCGCTCAAAATTCAGCGCGTGCTTGCCACATTACCCGATGGGATATAATCATAACAGGCGCTTGAAAATCCTGTTTTTCATCCACTATAATGAGATTCTAACGCACAATGCGCCAATATGGAGGCTCAAATCCGTTGTTATCTCATCAACATTGGTCACGTACTTTTAGCGTAGAACCAGACGACATAGACACAATCATCAATCTGTTGCTCGAACAAGAAACCCCCATGACGATTCAGGAATTGGCTCGTTATGTCATTTCGTATCGGCTCGAAAAAGCATCAGCGATTTTGCAAGAGAAGTATAAAGACACGGCGGTATATAATCCCGCATCAGAATGGGCTGTGGGTCAAAAATTAGTCTTTCCCGCACTCGAACATGCAACTGGGCGCGTGGTGGAAATCCGCGATGGTGATAACACCGAATATGGGGAATTTCGCGTGATACAAGTCGAATTCGATGACCGTTCCCAGCGTGAATTCGCCTCTGAATATAAACTCCCCCACAAATTAGCCGACTTTGCAGAGACAACTGGCAACCCATTCGGTGGCGACACGTTATCGTTAGATGATATTTTGGCAGAATCGGGCGATATAATCACCCAAAAATTGGAACAAGCACTGCGGGATAATGATACACTGGTCTCGGTGGCGCGGTTATGGTTTCCGATTGATTTAATTTTGCCTGTAGATATTGGTAGTTTGCATCTGGCGGAAGCTGTCCTCGATATGAATGGCGGTGGACCCATGTCCACAGAGGATATTTTGGAGCAAATGGGTGGCATGGGTAACTATCCACAAAAACTTCAAGTCCTTTCGATAAATTATGCCCTCAATCAAGATAATCGCTTTGATGAGGTGGGTCCCGCAGGTCAGGTGTTATGGTATCTCTCACGCATGGAGCCATCGGAAGTCAAAGAAGCCCCACCCTACTTGAAGTATGCACCCATTGATTATGACCGCAAACTCCTCAATAATCAGATGGTAACGTATGAAACTGAAATCGGTGATGAACTATCCAATTTACCCCCATCACCATCTGGCACAATCACCCTCATCTATCCACATCGGCGTGCAGGCACGCTTCCCATCACAGCCAATAATCA
>JALONZ010000511.1 GCA_025454675.1 Anaerolineae bacterium
TCGGTGATGGCGGCTTTTTGGGAATCACACATATTGTTGCGGAGCGCATTGCCATCTGCCTTGAACAAGGCTTCAACCCAATTCTTAGCGGCATCGGTTGCACTGCCACTACCACCGCCACTACCACCACCGCCGCACGCGACAGAGACCATAGCAACAAGGACGAGTACAGCGATGAGCATAGCACGATTCAATGATTTCATTTGGTTTGTGTCCTTTCATGTGAACAATAGATAATTACAGTATAAGCGAATTATTAAAATTTGCAAGCACAAATTACAATTTACCCCACGTAAAAGGGGGATTTTGGGGCAAAATAACGAAAACAGGGGGGACATTAGTACCGAAAGTGGGCATTTTGGGGGCATGTATGAGAAAAGAATAAAAATTGACTTTTTTCAGATTTATTTAATAATTCCCTCTAAATTCATTTATCTAAGTAGCCTATCGTAGTGGATGTAGTTTGATTTTAGTGTATGTCACTATCTATGGAGAGATAAAAATAAATGCGTAAAGTAACTGTATTGTTCGTATCGTTAGCATTGTTCATCCTCGCTGTTGTTCCCGCTTTTGGTCAAGACGAAATGCCCGGCACCATCGCCGACATTGTGGTAGCCAGTGCCACAGGCGAAACCCCAGAATTCACCACCTTGCTCACCGCCGTGCAAGCCGCCGACCCCGCCGTCCTCGAAGCCCTCGCCAATCCAGAAGTCTCTTTGACGGTGTTCGCCCCCACTGATGCCGCCTTCGCCACCTTATTTGAAGCGTTGGGCGAAGAAGCAGTCGCTGGCATTTTAGCCGACCCCGAACTGTTGACCAGCATCTTGTTGTTCCATGTGGCAGAAAACGCCATCACCAGCGACATGGTTGTTGAAACATTGGGCATGACCGGTGGCATGGCGAGCTTGCAAAGCCTGAATGGTCAATATATTGATGTGGCGCAAGACGAAGAAGGTGTCATCACCATCAACGGCGCTGGTTTAGTCGCAGTGGATGTGATGGCTTCTAACGGTGTGATTCATGTCATTGATGCGGTGATTTTGCCCGAAGACCGTGACCTGCCCACCCTCGTGACCGATTTCGCAACCGCCGAAACCCCAGAATTTAGCACCCTGCTCACCGCAGTTGGCGCGGCTGGCTTGGTCGAAGTTTTGGCAGATGAAGAAGCCTTCTTCACCGTGTTCGCCCCCACCGATGCCGCCTTCGCCGCCCTCCCTGCCGAAACCTTAGCCGCCGCCCTTGCTGATGTTGACCTGCTCACCGCCGTGTTGACCTATCATGTGGTCGCTGGCAAAGTCGGTACAGCCGAATTGGGCGCATTACTTGCCATGTTCGGTGAAGAAATTACCGATGCACCCGAATGGTTTGTTGGTTTCACCGAAGATGGTGGTATCGAAATTGCGACCGTCAATGGCGCAAGCATCATCGTGTACATCAGCGTGACCGAAGAAGGCATGTTGAGCGCGATGGTCAATGAAGCCAACATCGTCATGACCGATGTGGACGCGACCAACGGTTTGGTGCATGTGATTGACGCGGTGATTCTCCCCCCAATGGGTGAATAAGTAACCGTAATGTAGGGCTTGCCATGGCAAGCCCCTACAGCAAGCCCCTACAGCAAGCCCCTATAGATGAAATACCCGTATTGTGATTGAACCGAGTTGTATTGTTAGCCGAGATAAAAAAATCCCCCTCGCCGTGTGGTGAGGGGGATTTTTTTTGTTTTGGGTATGATGCCAGCATGGTGTTTCATCGTGTGTTATATACCAATTTGTGAGATATTGAAGCAATCTTCTGATATAATGGTGAGGAGGAGTTTGTTATGCTCAATCAATCACGATTATTATTGTTATTAGATAAATCCGATGAGGTCGCTTTTGTGAAGCAAATTCTCAAAAGTCCGTTGGGATTGGCATATGAACTCATTCAGATGTTGTTCCAAAATCGCTTTGACGATTTAGCGGATAAACTGGATACGATTAAGCAATTTGTGGCGGGCATCACGCGGGTAAATGGGTTATCTGAGTATAAACTGGCACACTATTATCCTGTATTTTTTGCCTATCATCAATTTTTTCATTCATCCTATCGCGCCCGTCAAGGTAATGTGCTTGAAAATTTGCTGATTGAATGGATTAAAACATCACCGAATTCATTAATCGTCCCACATTCCAAAAAAGACATGCGCGATTTGATGAAGCGCGTTTTGCCACAATATGCGTCTAAGTTGGATTTAGATGTGGTGGTGGCAGATAAAAATCGCTTACTGTGCATTCAATTGCGCTCACGAGATGATACAGGTGGCACAGTGGCAAAAATGTCGCTGGGAGAGGCGGCGCGTTATATGCTCCGTGAGCGGGATATTGCGCCCGATAGCCACATTTTTTATGTGATTGGCGTGTGGGATGCGCGTCAACATACGCAAGAAACGGTCACAAAAAGCAAATTATATGAGGTACTCAAAGATGATTTGGGATTATCTCAAGAGACATTTTTCACGCATATCTCACAAGGCATCCAAATTCGTCCCCATTTGAAAATGCAATTGGCATATGGCTACTCGGAATTGGCGCGTGTCATCAGTGACTGGACATACGGGTTAGATAGCACCTTATTAGATAACCAGATTGCGCTCATCAGCCAAACGGATGACTTGTGGTTAGCTTATTTGGTGGCGCATTTAGAACTCGAAAGCCGTGAATTGTATGGTCAAAACAACATCACCCTGCTCATAGATGCGCTAAAAGGGTATGACTATTCAACCGATTCATTCACCACCAGTCATGACTATGTTCAACTTGCCAATGACCTCGCGCAAAAAATTGCCAGTGATTGGCGTGCCGATTTTCCATTTTTGCATACCATCAGCGAAAAAATTGTT
>JALONZ010000512.1 GCA_025454675.1 Anaerolineae bacterium
TGGGCAATGTGTGGGAATGGACGCGCACAGTGTTTATCAATGGTGATAACGACCTGACAGGGACGGGGCATCGGGTGGCGCGGGGCGGTTCTTGGACGACCTATGATGATGAAATGTTGGTGCAGGCGCGACTGCGGGCAACCGTGCATATTGGTGATTATGACCGTGGTTTTCGGTGTGTGCGCTTATTCGACTGAAAAATCGGTTATACTAGGCAAAAATGCAGATGAACGGAGAAAAATCGCATGACGACCATCACCTTGAATGTATCCGATGAATTATTGGCAAAATTGCAATCTCAAGCCACCCAACATGACATGGCACTCGAAGCGTATATCACCTCTGCGTTGTCGGATGTGGTGGATGATGAACCGACTAAAGAACAAGTTTTGAATGCCATCAAAGAAGGTATTTTAGCGGTTGAACGCGGGGAATTGGGTCGCCCCATTCACGAAGTTTTGGATGAACTCGAACAAGAAGAAGCAGAAACCCATGCCAACTATCGTTAGTTCATTGCCACAATTTAATCGTGACCTGAAACATCTCAAACGCAAATATCCATCCATTTTATCCGAAGTCCGTGAATTATCACGTCAATTGGAGAATGATGAACGCCCTGGTGATTTGATTCCTAACCTCAATCGTGAAGTTTATAAAGTGCGATTGCGAAATAAATCTGCCGAGCGTGGAAAAAGTGGTGGTTTTAGGGTAATTTATTATGTACGCTATGCGAATACTGTTTTTCTCCTCACAGCTTACTCAAAAACTGAACAAGAGTTAGTGAGTAATGATGAGATACAAGCATTGATTGATAGCATTCCGTTTCATGATGAATCATACAATGGTGATGAGGAAGATTAGAGGCTAAAATATGCACACCCTAAAACTATTTGATATAGTTGCGTTATTAGATGATGTCCCAAACGACAATGTGTATCATGGGCAAGTAGGGACGATTGTCGAAAAATTGGCGGATGATGTGTTTGAGGTCGAATTTAATGATGATAATGGGGTAGTCTATGTACAAGCGACACTCCGCGCCGACTAATTGCTCCATCTGCATCATGCACCGATGAATCCAGCCTAAAAAATATGATGAAACCGCGATTACAAGATATTTTACCTGCTCCAACTGTCTGGATAGATATTCCTGAAGGGGTTGCAACACTCACCCCAAAATATCAAGATATGAAATATGGGTATCTCAAAGAACCGACAACGCTTCATGTTCCATCCTTTTCAGTTTCAAAATACCCGATTAGCAACGCTCAATATTATCAGTTCATGAAGGCTGGTGGATATGAAAATCGCCAATGGTGGACAGATGCGGGTTGGGAAGATAAATTGGGTCATTGGACAAAAATTGATGGTCAATTAGAGTGGATTTATCAGCCCCGCACAGAACCCCGTAGATGGACTGTGGATAAATGCCATCGGTTGGATTATGCCGATAGCCTAAAATGGTATGAGATGATTGCTTTTTGCAACTGGCTTTCTGATGTTATGGGTGAACACATTACTCTGTTAACAGACCAGCAATGGCAACGCCTAGAAGATGATTGGTATTATCCATATGGTGTGATGGATATGGATTACTACCTCTATTATTATTGCCTGACTGCTTTTGAAACAGGTAGCGATGATATACAAGGCGATAAGCCACGAGTGTTACGTGGCGCATCATTCAGTCACGATAAACCAGTTCAGAGTTTTCGTAATCACTATTATCCATGGGATTATAGTAGTGGTTTTGGGTTTTATATTGCAAAAAAGCGAGTTTAACCCTACTTCCCCCAACCGCCACCGCCAGGGGTTTCTATCACCAACAAATCGCCTGCCTGCGCGATGAAGGTCGCTTTTCCGCTCAAGACCCGTGCTTTTCCCCCGCGCACCAGCGTATTCACCCCGCGCCTGCCCACATTGCCACCCGCCAAGCCATACGGCGCACGCAAACGGCGTTCACTGTTAATCGTCACGGTGGCAGGGACTAAAAATTCATACACACGCCGAATCCCATCACCGCCCCGATATTTTCCCGTCCCGCCCGATTGGTCGCGCAATCCATACGCCACCACACGCAAAGGAATCACCGATTCAAGCGCCTCGACAGGCGTATTCAGCGTGTTGGTCATGTGGCTATGCCTGCCACTGATGCCATCCCCGTGCGGATGAGCGCCGTGTCCCCCGCCGATGGTCTCATAATACACAAATTGGCGGTTATCCACGATGCCCCCCACCGTGAGGTTGTTCATCGTCCCCTGACTGGCGGCGGGAATTTTGTGGGGTAGGGCGATGGCTAATGCGCCCAGCACCACATCCACGATGCGCTGACTGGTCTCTGTGTTGCCGACTGCCACCGCCGCGGGAAAATACGGATTGAGCAGGCTACCTTCCGCCGTGATGACGCTAATCGGCTCAAAATTGCCATGATTCATCGGAATATCCTCATCGCTCAATAGGCGCACCGCATAACCCACTGCCGAGCGCACAATCGCCTCGACTGCGTTCACATTGCCCGTCACTTGGGGCGAACTCTCGCTAAAATCCACCACCATTTGCGATTCGAGTACCGATAGGCGCACTTTGATGGGGATGGGTGTCTCGCGTTGACCATCACCTTCCAGCATATCTTCAAACGTATAAACACCGTAGGGGATGGTGGAGATGGTCGCTTCGGTCATTTTGCGGGCGTAGGCGATGAGGGCTTCGGCATGGTCTGCCATTTTATCTATGCCGTGTGTGACAATCATATCGCGTAGCCGATTTTCACCCACGCGGTGCGATGCCAGTTGTGCCTCAATATCACCGATACGTTCTTGCGGGGCGCGACTATTCGCCGTGAGCAATGCCATCACCCCTTCGTTATACCACCCACTGAG
>JALONZ010000513.1 GCA_025454675.1 Anaerolineae bacterium
CAAAATCCGTATGGCGCACCCCCACCCCAATATCCACCCAACCAGCCACCGCAAAATCCGATTAATTGGGGCAACACCAAAAAACGCGATGATGACGAGTTTTGATATATGATTAAAGATGGCGGATATCTCACTATCCGCCATACTGTCAATAAAATTTGAGGATTTATGAGATGATTGCGACACCAACTACTTTAGATATTCCAATTTATATCGATGAGCATGGGCAAATACGAATTGCTAAAACGCGCGTTTTACTTGAATTAGTCATCAATGCTTTCAATCGTGGAGAAAGCGCAGAAGGTATTATCGAGAGTTATTCGTCTTTATCTTTAGCGGATGTTTATGCGGTTATCGCCTATTATTTGAATCATCGTACCGAGATAGACGCTTATATACATCAAGCAGATAAAGATTTTCAAGACATCCAACAAGATGTAGAACAAGGCTATTCTGAAGAACACCGTGCATTGTTAGCCCGTATGCGTGCTTGGCGTGATAATCATGTGAGGGGCAAGTGAAATTTTTAGCCGATGAAAACTTTAATGGGAAAATTCTCCGTGGATTAAAGCGCGAATACCCTGAAATTGAGATTATTCGCGCTCAAGATACAGAAATGTATCAATCATCTGACCCAGATTTATTGAGATGGGCTACAGAAAAAGGTTATCTTATCTTGACCCATGATGCTAAAACAATGCCACACCATGCTCATGAACAATTAGCAAATGGGTTAAATGTAACGGGTGTTATCATCGTGAAAGATAGCATCTCATTTAGGATAGTTATTGATGATTTGTTAGCCATTTCGCAAGCCAGTTCATTTGATGAATGGCAAAATAAAGTCACTTTTCTACCCTTATAGATGCTATGGATAGCGCACAGGTGAAAGCTCCACCCTATCCGATACCGTCCCATCATCCAGCAACACACGCATCACATCCCCCGTCCGTACATCAATCGCACGCAATTCTAACCGCCACACCACCGCCGCATTCACCTCTGGCAATGGAATCACGTTAATATCCAACACAGTCTCGCCATTTTTCCAGCAGGTTGGCAAATAATTTTCAAATTGGGCATACCAACGGAAGGGCGTGGTGATAATTTCACCATCTACCTCATTTTCGGCATAAGCGATAATTTCAAATTGATATGGACGCTCCACTTGCGCCCCGCCCTGCCATTGTGTTTCGAGAGTGATATTTTTCTGCGATGGGTCGGCGATGAACCGATACCCCACCAGCATAAAATCACCTCGATACGATTCACTGCTGAATTGTGCGTTTATGGGCAACCAATCCATCCCCGTCATGGTATAAAAATCGGTGCGCGGTGCGGTTGGCATCGGGTTCAGGTCTAAAGGGACAACCGCCAAAACCGATGCCATAATCAACACCGTCAGCGATTGCGCCCCGATGAGAGGCATATCCCATGTGCGCTTTTTAGGGATAATCATCATGCCCCCCGCCAATAAAAAGAAGGGCGCATAAAAACTGAGAATACGTGCATTTTCGCCTTGCACAATGCCACTGATGTTCACCAACAGAAATGTGATGAGCATACTCATGGCAAAAATCGCATGTGCAGATATGCCATTTTTGTGTTCACGAATCATTTTCGCAATCGCCCAGAAAAATAACCCGACAATCGGCAACCCGACAAATATCAGCGTGTCATAGGGATGCAAAATCAACCATTCCCAGTAATTGCGTTGTACAAGGTCTTTATGAGCATCGAATGTCACCGCAAAAATATCGAATGGGGTGAGTCCTGATGCGATGAAAAATCCTATCCACAGCACCGATAGCCCCGCCCCAAACCATGCGCCAATCCACACCGCCCGCAAAAATTTGCGCGATATAAACAGGCAATAACCGAGTGTGAATAAACCAAAAAAGAGGAGCATCGGCAACACAGCAAAATTCAGGAATGTGGTGAATGACATCACCAGCCCCGCCAAAATTGCGCCTAAAACCGATTTTATCCCTGTGGATTTGACGGCATATAACAATCCCCAAAATGCCAATAAGCATAATGGCGGATAAATGCTATTCCATGTGGGCAAAAAGAGGAGCATAGTCGGGATGAGGGGATACCATTGGAGCAAGCGTAACGCCAATTTTTTATCATTGAGGAGCATTTTCGCCACGCCATAAAATGGAATTGCGCCCAATGCCATCCACAACGGCATCAACATGCCAATAATGCCCACCGCATTGATTTCACCCGCCGTATACCGCATGATGGTCGGGTTGCTACATTGATAGGGACGGAGTGCCATGCTCAACTCTGTCCATGATTGGGTGATATTCGCCACACCGACATGCAATAAGGCTTGGGCGGGCGGGCTGGTGGTGAAATGAATAATATTGGCGGGCAAGGCTTGGCGCATGACCTCTGTCCAATTTTGGAGTGTGTTGGATACGCCATTTTGTGCCATAAAATCAACAGCGATGGTGCTTGCGCCTGTCTGGACAGGCGATACGGTGCGGGTGAATAACAAAAAGGCGGGGTCGCCACGCACCCCGATAACACTCACACCTAAAAGTGCGGTGGCGCATATCGTCCAGAAAATGGTGATGGTCGCGCCAAATTTCATGCGCCGAAAGATGCCCACACTGAGCAAATATCCCGCGAGGAGCATGGCAAGTAACCAAACACCATCGGTTGTGACGGGCAATTCATACGCCCATTGCCAGCCGCCACCCCCGCGTAATGGCGGATACACATCCCATGCCAACGCGCCTAAAAAAATGATTGTGGTGAGTAAGATAATGATTCGCATGGTCTGATTGTATCTGCGATATAATAGTGTGTGTAGGGTGGTTACTTTATCCCATATATTCGAGGAGAAATAAAATGGATA
>JALONZ010000514.1 GCA_025454675.1 Anaerolineae bacterium
CCCGCCTGTGATGAATACAAAGGCGAATTGCAGTAAAAGCTGTGAGCGTCTGAGTAACGCTTTGGCAGGAGATACATTTCGCATAAAATCACTCCTCATGAATGACACGACACCGTTAGTTAGGGCGTTTTTGTTTCTGTTGATGATGGTGTTATTGTTTTTGTAGCAGTCGTTACGGTACGGCGGGCTGTGATGGTATCTTCTAATAATTTTTGCAATTCGGCAAATTTGGGCAGGGGCTTATAAATCAATTTATCTGCGCCTGCTTGTGCCATAATCGCTTTTTCTTCATCGGGTGTTAGCTTATACGCGGTGGCGAACACAATGGCAACCTGATTGAGGTGTGGACTTTTACGGAGGCGCTCACCGACCTGTGGACCCTGAATTTCACCCGGTAGGCGAATATCTAACAATGCGAGTTCTGGCAATTCGCCCTGAAAGCGCCCATTATCTACATCTTCAATCCACGCCATCGCTTCTTCGCCATCTACAAATGCTACGCCGTCAATGCCCCATATCCCGAACATTGCCATTAACACCTCGTAAATATCTGGCTCATCCTCTACAACCATCCAAGTAGACAAGACGCTTCCTCACTTTTCCATATCGGCAAACATAACTGTTACTATTCTACAACAAAAATCGGACGGCATTTAGGCGCATTATAACGAATTTTGAGAATTTGGTGGCAAAAACTTTCGATTCTGATAGGTTGGCGTTATAATAAGAGACAAAATGTGTGCAACAAAATATGTGCAGAAGGAAGAAGGGGCGAAACTTGAACTGGTTAATCGTCGAAGATGAAGCAGATATTCGCAGTCTGGTCTCTATGATGTGTCAGGTGTGGGGCAATGTGCCACTGGCATACGAGAGTGGACAGAAGGCGTGGGATTGGTTAGATACGGTTGAATCCGGACAATATAAAGGCGCGATGCCCGATTTTGCGTTGATGGATATTCGGATGCCCGGCAAGCGGGGCAACGAAATTTCGGCGCGACTGCGTACCATGCCACAATTCCAACATATTCCCGTTGTGCTGATGACCGCCTTTGTCATGAGCGAAGATGAAATGAATCAGATGAAGAAAGATTTTGGCGTGGATGCGGTGATTAATAAGCCACTCCCCGATTTTGACCGCTTGCGGACGATTTTATACGATATTATCAACCGTAAAAAAGCCGAAGCCCCCAAAGTCGAAGCGCCGAAGGTCGAGCCACCCAAAGTTGAAACAGCACCGCCACCCGTGCCTGTGGATGTGACCGCCAAGACCCAACCGTCCAAACCGCCACAAATGGCGAATTTGGAAATTCCGAAACCAGCAGAGACACCACCACCGACCACTGACACACTCAAGCCTGTGGATGTGATTACACCACCATCCACCGAAGCACCCAAACCAGAGGCGACCCCAACCGAACCGCCAAAAGACCCACAGGCATAACGGATGAGTGATAAAGCCAATGACCAAGCGCAAGAGGTGGGTGGTGTTTTGCACCGTGTGAATCAATTAGGGGCGGCGACCGAGCGTCTTTTTAGCCGTTTATTCGCCACTCTTAATCACCGCGCTCACGCCGAAAGTGAGCGCGAAGCCCGCCAACGGCGCAAAGCCGAACTTGAAGCCAAAATTAAACAGGCGCGACTGATTGCTGTGCAAAATCGGCAACTGAAAGTGAGTTTGCGCCAGACCCAACGGGATGTTGAACAATTGGATGGTATCCTTGCCAACATCACCGAAGGCATTATCATGCAAAATTTAGAAGGCAAAGTGGTTTATATCAACAAAGCCGCGCATGAAATGTTGGGGACATATAAAAATTTTAGAGACACGGAATTAGGACGTTTATTCGATACTTACAACCAAGCAACCGCACTCGATAGTGAAATTGTCCCGTTGGGTGAGCCAAACAAGGTGCAGGTGAATAACCGCATTTTGGGGGCGCAAGTGGCGGCGGTTGCCAATAATAAGGGTGAACGATTGGGTACGATGATTGTTTTGCGCGACATCACCCAAGAGGCACTCACAGAACGCCTGCGGACGCAATTTGTCACGGCGTTATCGCATGAATTAAAAACACCGATGACCGCCATTAAAGGCATGGCGGATGTGCTTCGATACATGCCCACGGATAACAAAGAGGCGATGCAACGCCCATTAGAAACGCTGATTCGTAATGTGGATATATTAGACCGCATGATTGTCGAATTGTTGGATGTGTCGGAATTGGGCGCTGGGTCGTTTGATATTCGGCGTGATGAGATGATGCTTGAGCCGTTATTGTGGTCGGTGGTGAATGGTGCGAGTCCGGAAGTCAAACGCAAACGACTTGATGTGATGGTCATGTTGCGTGATGCGTCTGCATTACGACTGGTAGGTGATGAGCAACGGTTGCGCTGGGCGTTGGGGCATTTACTCCAAAATGCGGTGCATTATACCGAAGCGGGGGGGCATGTCGTCATCATGGCGGGGATAGATGCTCAAGACCATCGGTATATGCGGTTGGATGTGATGGATAATGGCGTTGGAATTACCCAAAAAGATTTGCCCCATGTGTTTGAACAATTTTATCGTGGTGAGCCACGCAACTCACAAGGCAAATTGATAGACCCGCGCGGATTGGGGCAGGGGTTGTTCATTGCGCGTAAAGTCGCCGAAGCACATGGCGGGTATGTGAGTGTTTTGAAAACCGAAATTGGTGTTGGGACAACGGTAACGTGTATATTGCCGATTGCAACAACATAAACAGGTGTATATTGGCATGTAAGGGCTTGCCATGGCAAGCCCCATATACAGCAACTTAACAACAAAAGCACCCCCATCCCCAACCCTTCCCCCACTTCGTAGAGGAAGGGAGTAAGACAAA
>JALONZ010000515.1 GCA_025454675.1 Anaerolineae bacterium
GTATTGGTCACACATCACCGCTTAGGCTTCACCTCTGCCAACGCAGGCATAGACCAATCGAATGTCGGGGATGAAAATAAGGTGCTATTATTACCCATCAATCCCGACGAATCGGCGCAAAAATTACGGCATCGGCTCAAAGAATTGACCAATATCACCGTAGGCATCGTCATCAGCGATACACACGGTCGCCCGTTCCGCATGGGCAATGTGGGCGTTTGCATCGGCATCGCAGGCTTGCCTGCCCTGCTCGATTTGCGCGGGACGCATGATTTATTTGGGCGCGAATTGCGGATTACGGTGCAAGGTTATGCCGACCTCATCGCATCAGCGGCGCATTTGGTCTGTGGTGAAGGCGGTGAAGGCTTGCCCGTCATACGCATTCGCGGATTAGAATTCGATATGACCGAATCATCCCACGCCAGCGATTTATACCGCCCACCAGAATTGGATTTGTATAGATGACCAACATTTTGGCGCTGATAAAATCGCGCAGGTCTATCCGCCGTTATCACCCCACACCGCTTTCGCCTGACCAAATCGCGTTATTGCTAGAAGCAGGCAGATGGTCGCCATCAGCACATAATCGCCAACCTTGGCGCTGGGTGGTGATTCAATCGCATACTGCAAAAGTCGGGTTAGCAAATGCGATGGGGGCGCGGTTACGTGCCGATTTAATGGCAGATAACGCCCCAACAGAAGTAATTGAAGCCGATGTGAATCGCTCCTATGACCGCATCACCAAAGCGCCGTTATTATTGTTACTCTGCCTGACGATGGCGGATATGGATACCTATCCAGACCCCAAACGCGCCCAAAATGAATATCTGATGGCGGTACAAAGTTGCGCGATGGCGGGTCAAAATGTGCTACTTATGGCGCATAGTATGGGGCTTGGGGCGTGCTGGATGTGCGCCCCACTATTTTGCCCTGATGTGGTCATGGGCGCGTTAGATTTGCCCGCCGATTGGCAAGCCCAAGCCTTAATCACAGTGGGAATTCCCGCCGAAGAAAAGACCAAACCGCGCAAATCTATCGAAGATTTAACACTTTACCGATAAGACAAGCACCTCGTTTTCTGCTACAATGCCTATAGAAACGAAAGGTTTTTACTATGGGAAAAATTGTCTTATTGGTGGGTGGTGTTGGGGGCGCAAAACTGGCTTATGGGTTATATCATACCATGCCACCAGAAGATTTAACGGTCATCGTCAATACAGGCGATGATTTTTGGCATCATGGATTACGCATCTGCCCCGACCTTGATACCGTGATGTATACCCTATCGGGATTGGTGGATAAAACCAACGGCTGGGGTGTGGCAAATGATACAACACACGCGCTGGATGCCATGCGCCGATACAATTCGGATGAATGGTTTCGGTTGGGTGATAAGGATATTGCAACGCATCTCCTGCGTACCCAATGGTGGCATGAGGGCATTACACTCAGCGAAATTACACGCCGACTGGCATCCGCATTGGGCATCAGTTGCACATTATTACCCATGACGAATGGCGAAGTGCCAACCATCGTTCATACCCAAGAATATGGCACATTGGGCTTTCAAGAATATTTTGTCAAACATCGCTGGCAACCCACCATCACATCGCTGGAATATCTTGGTGCGGATGAGACAAACCCCGCCCCTGCCGTCATTCGTGCCATCGAATCGGCAGACGCGGTTATCATCGCACCATCTAATCCTTGGCTGTCGGTGCGTCCGATTCTCAGTTTGCATGGCATGACCGATTTGCTCATCTCGCGGGATATGCCACGTATCGTTGTCACCCCATTGATTCAAGGGAATGCCGTCAAGGGACCCACCGCCAAATTGATGGGGGAATTGGGGTTATCTACGACACCCACCAGCATCATGACTTATTACGGCGCGGTCATCAACGGATTTTTGGGTGATAGCCGCGATGAATCGGTCACATCTGCGCCAGAATCAGTTCAAATACGCTTCGCCGACACCTTCATGGACAGCGATGAAAAACGCATTACCCTCTCAAAATATATTTTACAGTGGCTCACAGATTGGAACGCCTCATGAGTGTTTGGGCAATCATCCCCATCAAACCATTACGACTCGCAAAAAGTAGACTATCTGCCATCGTCACCCCAGAAGGACGTGAAAAATTGGCAGAAGTCATGTTGCGTCATACGCTCAAAGTGGTACAAAGTGTCCCAGAAGTGACAGGGACACTGGTCGTCAGCAGAGATAATCACGCGCTCACCATCGCCCGTGAATATGGCGCAAAAACCATCCAAGAAACGGGCAATCCCGCCCTGAATGAGGCTTTAGAACGGGCAACATCCATCGTTGCCAGTTGGCGCAGTGATGCCATCCTCATTTTGCCCGCCGATTTGCCCCTCCTCGCACCAGAAGATGTGAAAGGTATCATTCACACAGGGCAAATAGACCGTCCTTGTGTGGTACTATCCACAGACCGCAATCGGGACGGCACGAATGCGTTTTATATCCAACCGCCAGGTCTCATCCGTTATGCCTATGGTGAAGGCAGTTTTCATGCCCATGCAGTATTGGCGCGGGATGCGGGCGCAGAGGTGCTGATGTATGAATCGGAGCGCATGGTGCAAGATATTGACCTGCCAGAGGACATTGAAAATTATATCCGCATCATCCAACGACTGGATAGCAATAGCATCGCTAACCTGCCCTTAGAAGAATTGCAACTCTTGAACAGGAAATTGGATACCTAGCATGTTAGGACGCATGGCGCTTTATCTACAAGATGTTCTGCCCCTCAAAGAGGCGATTTCTGTCGTTCAATATGCCGAAATGCGCGGATTTGAAGCCGTTTGGCAAGCCGAAAGTGGTCTGGCGCGGGATGC
>JALONZ010000021.1 GCA_025454675.1 Anaerolineae bacterium
GATTCCATATCAATGGTCACAGGGATAGCCGATTGTTGGGCAACATTCAAAATATGGCGCAAATTTGCCACGCAAAGGTCTTCGCTAATATCCAAGCCCATATGCGTCAATTTGAGCGAAACAGAGGCTTTTAAGCCGTTTTGCTGGATATTTTTGAGCAGTTCCAGATACACATCGCGCACGGCTTCGGTCTCTGCCGCGCTGGTCACACTTTCGCCTAAATAATCTAACGTGACCCACAACCCCGCCTCATTCAGTGACTTTGTAACCCGAATCGCATCGGATAAGGTTTCGCCTGCCACCCAACGTCGCGCCATTCGCCGTGCGATAAAAAAATGTGTGACCAAAGACCGCGCCCATTTGGCTTGTGAGAGGTATAAGAAGAATCGGCGCATGAGCATAAAAAATCTCCTTCTATGAAAAATTTAAGTAACAAATTCCAGACCTCTCTATTATAATCGCATCAATTCTTCTGGCGTATGGTTAAGGTGAGTTTTGCATCGGCTAACCAATCATAACCGATGCTTATTTATCATTTCGGGGCATGTGCCATCAGATATAACAAGTCAATCGCTAATGTCGCGCCAACAATTGCAGTGGCTTGGGTGGGGTCATATAACGGATTCACCTCCACCACATCCGCCCCAACCACATTTAACCCGTCTAATGCCTTCAAAAAACGGCGCATCTCATGGGTCGTGGGTCCACCTGCGACAGGCGAACCTGTCCCTGGCGCAAAAGCGGGGTCTAGTGCGTCTACATCCAATGTTATATAAACAGGCGTATTTGCCCCAATTCGACTTCTAACCCGTTCCGCTAAGGCTTCTGGACCCATAGCGAGGGCATCATTGGCATAAATGATGTTATATCCGCCATTTGGTGATGGTGGCTGAATGGTGCGGATATAAACCTGACTGGATTGTGACACATCAATATGCCCCTCATTAACCAACCCTGTTGCAAACGTGCCATGATTGATAAACGATATTCCAAGTCCCAATTCTTCGCTATCATAGCTGTCCTGATGGGAATCAATATGAATCAGTGCCACTTTGCCAAATTTTTTCGATGCGGCACGTATGGGTCCGTATGGCAGGGTGTGGTCGCCACCTAATGATAACAATCGCGCCCCTGCCTTAAATATCTCACTAGCGGCAAATTCGGTTGAAGCCAGCATCATCTCAACCACTCCCGTACCGGGCAACGCAACAATATCGCCAAAATCAATAATCCGCTTGGTTTGGGTTATATCGTCTGTCCATGGATAAATAGGTTGAAATGCACTCGCATAAAAGGATTGTTCCCGAATCGCACGCGGTCCCATCCGTGTCCCACTGCGATTTGATGTACCACAATCAAAGGGAATTCCCATGACGACCAAATCTGCCCGACCAAGCACCTCTGGGTCACGACTATAGGGCATTTTCATAAATGTTGGAATCCCTGCAAATGGTAATGCTTGTTCCAACAAATTAAGTGACTCCATATTATAAAAATCGGCTGGAATTTGCTGATTATTCGGTACATTCATCATATTACCGCCATTCATTGGGTAAAATGCGCTTGCCAGTGTTGTTGCACCACCTGCTAGTGTGCCTTGAAGAAAATGTCTGCGTGTTAAATGGTCATCCATTGTCATATCCTTTAATAACTTGCTATCATTCATATGATGTATCAATAGATTGTCAAATACGACAATCTATTTGCAATTAAACATGAGATGATATAAATTGTCAACTATGACAATTTATTTTATATAGGTAAAAGGATGATTATGGGTCGTAAAAGTTTATCAGAAGCACGTACTAACGAAATTTTAGACGCATTTGGGCGGTGTATTATCAAATATGGCTTAGACACTTCTTTGGAGCAAGTCGCAGAGGAGGCAGGCATGACGCGCAGTATCATCCGTCACTATATTGGTAATCGTGAGGAGGTTGTGAATACGCTGATAGAACGGGTCACACATGATTATCTGAACACGTTACAGCGATTGGGGGATGGCATCCCTGATGAGAAATTAATTGACCTGTTATTGGATTATTTATTCGGTGGGTTGCCCGATTATGATGCAGTAGATAAACTGATTTTAGATATTTTAATGACCGCCAAAAATCGTTATCCTGTTGCAAAACAACGCTTGCGTGATTTGTTCACACACATCATTACCCTATTGGCAAATGATTTTCAACGCTTATATTCGCATAATACACCCGATAAATGCCGTGAGGTAGCCTATGGCGTACTTTGCCTTGCGATGAGTAATGAGTCATTTGTTTGGATTGGGATGGACGCACAACATCATGTGATGGCACGACAACAAGCAATATATCTGATTGAATCCCTGCACTAAAAGACATATCCCCGCACTTAGCAGGGATATGTTCAAAACTCAAATTTATTTCGCCAGCACCTCTGCCAATTCCAGCAGGGCGGGGTCTACGGGGCGATGTTTGCCTGCAATTTCCACCAGCGGGGTGGTGATGGTTTGTTTGCCAGACATGCCGACTAAAACGCCAGATGACCCTTTTGCCAATTGTTCAACGGCTTCTGCGCCCAGTCGCGTGGCGAGTACACGGTCAAATGCCAGTGGCGCACCACCGCGTTGCACATGCCCAATTTTGATAGACCGCAATTCAAACCCAGCTTGCTCATGATTGACTTTGAAATAGTCCATCAATTCATCTGCGCCATATTTTGCGCCTTCAGCCACCACCACAATACCATGAGCCTTACCACGGTCATACGCCGCCAGCAGAATATCGGCAACTTCGCTGGGCGGTGTTTCTTTTTCCGGGATGACGATGGCTTCTGCACCCCCTGCAATCCCTGCCATAAGCGCCAAATAGCCACAATCACGCCCCATCACTTCCACCATAAACGCGCGTTGATGAGATGATGCGGTTGTCTTGAGGCGGTCAATCGCTTCTAATGCAATATTCAGCGCGGTATCTACCCCGATGGTAATATCCGACCCATACAGGTCATTATCAATCGTAGAAGCCACACCAACCGCAGGGAATCCCAGTTTATGGATGGCGTTGGTGCCGGTTTGCGACCCATTACCACCAATCACCACCACCGCATCTATCCCGCGTTGATTCAAATTGCGAACAGCCTCACGCTGTCCTTCTTCGGTTTTGAATTTCTCAGAACGGGCGCTACCCAACATCGTGCCACCCATTTGAATAATCCCACCGACATCACGCGGACCGAGCGCCTTAAAATCACCCGTCACCAGCCCAGCATAACCATGCCGAACTCCAAAAACTTCCCACCCTTTGCTGATGGCGGTGCGCGTCACGGCGCGGATTGCCGCGTTCATGCCGGGTGCATCGCCCCCACTTGTTAATACTGCAATGCGTTTAATGCTTGTCATACGTTGGATTTAGCCTTTCAGTTGATGGTATATTTGCCACCAGGGTCTAATACAATTGGGGTGGCGCTGGTCGTATTATTGACACGGCTCGCCCATGCGCCACCATCCTGCATAATTGGCGGGAATGTGGCATAGTGCATTGGCACGACAAAGCGTGGGCGCACCAGTTCTATCGCTTTCAATGAATCTTCAATCCCCATCGTGAACAAATCACCAATCGGGAAGAAGGCAACATCAATCCCCATATCGCCAATCCAAGACATTTCTGCGAAGGGGCAAGTATCGCCTGCATAATAGGCTTTGAATTGTGGGGTGCTGATGACAAATCCCATCGGACTACCACCATGTGACCCGTCTGGTAAGGATGAACTATGATGGGCAATGGTAGCTTTCACCGTGCAGAATCCACCTTGATATGCACCACCTAAATTCAATCCAACCGTATTTTCTACACCCTTACTCCTTAACCAATTTGAAATTTCAAAGTTGGTCACAACAGGGGCATGTGTGCGTTTGGCAATATCAACCGCATCACCAATGTGGTCGCCATGCCCATGACTGACTAAAATCAATTCGGGTGTAATTTCTTCTGGACGGATAGGCGCAAGTGGATTGCCTGTTAAAAATGGGTCTACAATGACGACATGTCCATCTATATCTAACCGAAAGGCTGAATGTCCTAGCCATGTGAATGAAAGGCTCATAAATCAATCGCTCCTAACCTGTTATCATGATTTTCATCTGTTAATCTTATCTCTAATCCGCAGATTCTGCCAATGGTAATGTAACATAGAAGGTTGCCCCTCTGCCCAATCCATCACTCTCTGCCCAAATCTTTCCATGATGCGCTTCAACAACCGCTTGAGCAATGCTTAACCCAATGCCCAACCCCCCATAACGACGTACCATGTGGTCTTCAACTTGATAAAATTCTTTGAAGATGCGCTCCAACTGTTCCGCTTCAAGCCCAATACCCGAATCTTCGATGCTAATAATGACTTCGGCATTATCTTTGGCTTTTGCATGAATTTTTATCGTACCGCCTGCTTGACAATAGGTGACTGCATTGTTCAAAAGGTTGTTCAAAGCCATCAACACCCGTGTGCGGTCTATGAAAATGCGTGTGTGAACATCTTCTACCATAAATTTTAATTGATGGGTTCGACTGCTGGTGACAGCCAATGTATCGTGTTGCAAATCATCCATCAATGCACCCAGTGGGGTAGGTTCACGATGCAGTTGTTCCGTCTTTTGCTTCAAATAACGCAAGTTAATCATCGCATCAATAATCCGCCGTAGTTGCATGGCGCTTTCCATCACTTTGGATGCTTGTTCACTAACTGATTCATCATCCTCTTCTTGCAAAAAGCTGGCGTATCCCATAATAATCCCCAATGGGGTTCGCAATTCATGACTTGCAATCGCAATAAAATCATTTTTCAAATTGTCTAAATCTTCTAATTCGGTATTCGCCTTTTGCAACTGCATCACCAATTGCCCCACTTCTATGGCAATTGCCGCTTCTCCCGCAAGAGTTGCCAAATTACGGGTATCTTCAATCGTCCATGGAAGGCTTCGTTTGTTGATAACTTCCAACACCCCAATGACCTTATCTTTGGCGATTAGGGGAACACCCAATAATGATTTGGTGATGAATCGGTTGGTTTGGTCTATTCCCTCATAATGACGGGGGTCATGTACCGCATCATCAACTTGTACCACTTTTTGTTCTTTGAAGATAATACCTGCAATGCTATCCAATGGGACGAGTTTGCCAATCAAATTGCTTGCATTGGTGGTTGTTGCCGCAATTGCCAATTCACCCAATTCTTCCTTCCACAATATCACCGATGCCGATTCCGAATTGGTAAGTCTTGCCGCCGCATCCATCAAATATCCCAGTAGGGCATCTATGTTTGCCGTTGGTCTCAGTAGAATGCTGTTCAAAACATTGTTGATTTCAAGTAGCAGTTTGAGGTTTGCCACCTCTGCTTCCAGTTGTTTGATGTACTCTATATCGAGTGTGTCTCCCATGTTATCACTGCCTTTGCCTTTATCGTCCAGAATAGCCTAAGTGTATCACATCCTGTCTCAATTCTGTGTTCAAGGGGGGTTTTGGTTTTTCATTCTGACCCAATTTTTGGGGGGATTGGTTTATATCTTTTCTATAGTAGTAGGGCTGTTCAAAGATGTTCAAAACTTATAACACCGTTGTAACAAATGTGGGATAAAGTGCGTTTTTGTGGGATAAAAAGCAAAAATTAATAGTTTTTTAGGCACGAATTATGGATTTCACGTTTGTTTTTTGTTATAAGTTTTGAACAGGGGTTGTTCAAAACTCAAGATTTTATGTTCTAAACGAGGTAGTTTTGAACAGTAATAATTTCGTAATCTTATCTTAAACTCATTATCTACTCATTTTTCATTAATAAAATGTTCAAAGTTTTGAACAGGTTTTGAACATTTTTTGCCGAGTTTTGAACAGATTATTTGTTCTTGTTCAAAACTTATAACAAAATGGTTTGTTTTTCGTGAATTATTAATTGTGTCAAATGGGCATTGTTTGTAAATATCAACTTTTAATCAATTTTTACTGAGTTGAAAATGCCACCTGATGTACATCATTAATATAAATAGGATGAGGAGTAAAAATAAGCTCCCTACCCCAATTAACCATGCGGTTAGGTTTGGATAGGTGCTGATGAGGATGGCTAAACTGCCAAATAAAAGGCAGGTGCTATAGAGGATGAATAGTGTCATGCGTGCCGAAAATCCTGCGCTCAACAACCGATGTGATGTGTGGTCTTTGCCTGCATCCACCGGCGAGCGACCTTCGCGCAGGCGGGTGAATACCACGAGGTTAATATCGAAAATGGGGAGCGCCAAAACGAGAATTGGTATCATCCAAGTGATGCCAATCGGACGGGTATCAAATTCGATGAGGATGCCCAAAATGCCCAAATTGTAACCGAGTGCTAATGCGCCCATATCGCCCATAAACGTGCTGGCGGGGTTAAAATTGAAGGTTAAAAATCCCAATGCACTCCCCAAAATCCCCGCCCCCATGCACGTCACGAGGGGGATATTTTGCGCCAATCCGAGTAATACAAAAAATCCACCTGCGATGGCGGAGAGTCCTGCGCTGAGACCATCCATATTATCCATAAAATTGACGGCATTAATGAGTGCGACCAGCCAAATGATGGTGATGGGAAAATCAATGAGTGGGGTTTGGAATAAATTGATATTGATGCCTGCAAATAACATCAACACAGCCGAGAGCATCATCATGGGCATTTTAACCCGCCATGATAAATCGTAACGGTCATCAATCGCGCCTGTAATGCCCAATAGGGCTGTCCCGACCCAGATATACGCCCATGTACCATATAATTCGCTCGGCAGGAATAAAAATAAGGAGACGCTATAGGCGGTGAAAATGGCTAATCCGCCTAACATGGGTGTTGGGGCTTTGGTGATATTGCGCTTTTTGGGGCGGTCAATCACACCCAAGCGCATAGCGACTTGACGCGAGACAGGGGTCATACCGAGTGCGATGGCGAAGGCGACGACCAGAATAGGGGCAAATTGATAAGTCATGATAAAAAAGTCCTGTTTTAGACGATATTCGCCCCAGATTGTAGTACAATTGTCACAATACTACGAGGATTAGACTAATTCTCATGGTTTGCAATCTTTTTTTCTGCGTTATAATATCAACAGAATCATTTATAAAGTCATTATTGGGTAAAGGTTGTTTTTGTATGGGGAACATACCACGCATTATCACTGTAGATGCAACAGGCGCAATTGCGCGGATTGTCCGTTCTGCGATGGATTTGCTCGATTTATCCATCATTCAAACGGATGTACCGAGTAGTGTTGATGCCTTAGAAGAGACCAAACGCGCCAATTTAGTTGTGACCGCCTTTAATGTGGATGAACACATGAAGGGTTTTGAATTTGCTTTGCGTGTCAAACAACAATCCCCAGATGTATCGGTGATTATTTTGGGTGATGAAGATGACCCCGATGACCTTGATGAAGAGACCTCTGCCGATTCGCCATTTGTGTATATGAGCCGTCCGGTGGATATTCATCAATTCCTGCGGGTGCTGATTGGTGGGCTAGAGAGTCATGAAGCCATGATGAAGGCAAAACACGCGCCTGTCATGACCACCGGAGGCACATCCGAAACAATGGATTTGGGTCCCGTCCCTACTTTAGAACTCACCCGCGCCAAGACCGTTGTAGATACCTTCCGCGCGGATGTCGCCGCCATGTCGGTGTTATTGGTCAGTCGGGCAGGGGATATTTTGCAAGAATCGGGCGCGGCAGGGTATGCCGATAACCTGAGTTTGGCACAAATATTAAGCCCTATCATGGCAATTAATTATGGCGTAAAAGACCTTGTGGCGGGGCAAGTTTCAACGGTTCAACTGTATGATGGCGAAAATTATGATATTTTTGTGCTTTCGGCGGGCTTGCATCACTTCTTAGTCGCCATTTTTGATGGTCAACAAGGCGCACGGAATTTTGGTGGTGTCAATCGGTATGGTCGCAAAGCCGTTGAGGATTTAATTGGGTTATTGGGCGCAAATGCCTTTTTGGTATTGCCCCCGATGAAGAAAGAAGAACCGCCTAAACGTCAGCATGTGAAAAAGGTGGAAGTGAAAGAAGAACCGATTGAATTGGCGCGTGCCGAAATCCCGGTGGATAAGCCCAAAGAAGTTGAACCCGTCATCAAAAAATTAGACCCCATCAAAGAACTCGATTTGGATGCGTTATTTGGGGGGGATGTGGCGGTAGATGATAGTCTATTTGACCCCGAAAAATTGAACGAAACGTCATCCACCCAACAAGGCAAAACATTCGATTGGGATTGGGCGCAAGATGCGGGCATTTTGCCCGGTAATTAAGCACACATAATGGAAGATTTGCAGAAAATACTGTCTGTAAAGCGGTTGGCGCTAGAAAATCGGCAACAACGCACCCCACAATTGGCGGTGATTGCTTTGTCGGATATGCGTGTGCGCCCGTTACCGTCATTAAATATGGTTTATGATAATACGCCCGTCATGACCATTGGTTATATTCCCCTCGCACAAACCTATGACCCGGTGTTACAAGCCTTGCGGATGGCGCGGGCGGGTGTGGATGCGGTTGCACTATTCACCGATAGCCGTGTATATAGCAAAGGGCAACAAGATTTGTTGATGGTTGCATTGGGGGCAAAAAATACCCCGGTCATCACCTTTGATTATGCCTTGAATGAATATCATGTGGTTGAATTACGCGCGGCTGGCGCATCTGCCATTATGTTATATGCTTCGCTGGTCACAGAAGCCACGCTTAAAAAAATGGTGAGCATTGCTTTGCGTGTGCGGATGACGGTTATTATCCACGCCGAAACAACCGAACAATTCAATTTGGCGGTGGCGATGGGTCCACACGCGGTTAGCATTGGGGTGGGAGATTATTTTTTGCCAACGGATGAGAATAGCGCCCTCTTAGCTCATGCCCATGCCAATAAACCGTATCATATGCGCTTGATGTTCCGCCCATGTATCCAAAGCATCACGCACATGGCAACTGTGGTTGGCTATGGTGTGGATGCGGTGGTCTTAGATGAACCGTTAGTGAGAGATAAATCGCGTGAAAAATTATATCAATTGCGTGGCGAATAAACCCATTTTTTTGCTGATTTTCATGACATTTTTATTGGTCGGCTGTGACCCAATGGCACCCATCCCAACCCCGATTGCGGTGGTCGTCAGCCCATTACCAACCCTATCGCCAACACCCCGCGCCACCAATACCCCAACACCCACCTTAACCCCCATCCCAACACCAACACAGGTGTTATTGCCCACCAATACCCCATTTCCCTGTAATAGCGATGTGGGACAGATTCAACAGGTGAACACCTTCCCCAGCGAGGCGGGCAGAGGCGAAAATTTGCGTTATGATGTGTATTTGCCCCCTTGTTATTATGAGATGAATAAACGCTTTCCGTTGCTCATTTTGTTTCATGGCATGAGCTACCGCGAGGAGCAATGGGTGGATATTGGCACAATCACCACACTGGAACAAGGCATCCGCATGGGTGTTTAGCCCCCGATGATTATCGTCATGCCCTATTTGGGCAATTTGGGGACAATTAACAGCTTCCCGCCGAATAACTCGTATCAAACCTATGTGATGGATGAACTACTGCCCGCGCTCCAAAATGATTTGTGTGTGTGGGAAAATCGCAATTATCGCGCCATTGGGGGCATCTCACGCGGGGCATTTTGGGCGATGAGCCTTGCCTTTCAATTTCCGGATGTATTTGGGATTGTCGGCGGACATAGTGGTGTGTTCCCCGAAAATTTGCGCGAAGTGCCAGCACCATTCAATCCATACGAGATTGCAACCAATTCTGCCATTTTACCCGAAGCCAATCTCAAAATTTACTTGGATAATGCCGCCCCAGACCCTGCTCGTAGCAGTAATGAAGATTTATCGTCACGCCTGACCACGCGCCAAATCCCGCATACCTATATCATCAATACACTAGGGGGGCATGATAACGAATATTGGGGGGCGCATATTTCGGAATATCTGGCATTTTATGGCAAAGATTGGGCGCGGGGTTATGATGCGTATCCATCGTGTTCAGAACCAAGCCCATGATGTGAAATAAGATTGCAACACCGTGCGAGATGTAACCCAACGGGTTATATCTCGCACGGTTGCGGTTCAACATGTCCTAATCTTCATCCCCAAATTCTTCATTAAATTCGGGTTCTTCATCATCCCCACCTTTACGTCCGCCCGATTTTTGAACAAGGGTGGGGGCGGCGGCGATGGGTGTGCCTGCGGCAGGCAATCCAAAATGAGCGCGGATGCGACTTTCTATATCATCCGACATAGCGACATTTTCGAGCAAAAAGATTTTGGCGTTTTCGCGCCCTTGCCCCAGCATCACATCACCATAACGGAAGAACGCCCCGCGTTTTTCGATGATGCCCAAATCGGTGCCTAAATCTACCAATTCACCGACTTTGCTGATGCCACCTGCTTCAAAGAACATGATGTCAAACTCGGCTTCTTTGAATGGCGCGGCGACTTTATTTTTGGTCACGCGCACACGGGTGCGGTTGCCGATGGTGTCTTCGCCTTTTTTGATGGATTGCAGACGGCGAATATCGAGGCGCACACTAGCATAAAATTTGAGCGCCCGCCCACCAGACGTTGTTTCCGGGGAACCAAACATGACGCCTACTTTTTCGCGCAGTTGATTGGTAAAAAGCACCGTTGTATTGGTATTTTTAATCACACCTGCCAATTTACGTAAGGCTTGGCT
>JALONZ010000022.1 GCA_025454675.1 Anaerolineae bacterium
GCGTGCTTCGTCCCATGCGGGTTCAGAATAACGTTCATAATCACCAAAATTACGAATGGTGGCGGGTGGTGGGTTGGGTGCAACGTTATGAAGCGCATTCGCGTAGGTGAGCAAATAGCGTTCGGAATTCACGGCATTATCGAACAAGCCCACAATGGCGTTATAGCCTGCCACATCATCCAAATCGCCTGCTATCCAGAGTGATGGAATGGTGATGCCACCTAATGCTTCGCCATCCCAGAAGCCGATGCCCGACATGCCAAAGGCGGCTAAATCACCACCCCACGGAGCCAATACCACAATGGCTTTAATGCGTGAATCTACAAATGAGGCGTATGCTTCGTTGCCTGCAACACGCGGGGCGATGATGGGCAAAAATCCTTCAAGGATGCCATTATAGCCCGCGCCTGCGGCGTTCAATGCACCATAACCACCCATCGAATACCCGATGATGGCGGTATTATCGGCATTCACCAACCCATTGAGGAAACCCTCTTCACCATTCAAACGCGCCATTTCATTCAAGACAAATACTTGGTCGAGTGAGCGGTTATAGAGTGTGCTGAAAAAGCTGGCGGTATCGGCAAAGGTAGAATCGGTATGGTCAATTGCCACCACAACGTACCCTTTTGAGGCTAAATTTTCGGTGAGGTAGGTCATCATAAACCGTGACCCAGGGAAACCATGCGAGACAATCACCAACGGGTAGGGGGCTGATGCTGTATCGGGGGCGGCATCACGCGCGGCACGTCCCATAAACGTAAAATCTTCAACATCGCCTTGGTCGGCGCGTCCCAATTGGCTGGTATATGTCACCATTTCCGCTTGACCTTCCCCCAAAACGGCTGGATACCATACTTCAACGGTTATGGGACGGTCATAGGTGGCGGTGGGGTCAGTTTCTAAGTTCAACACATCAATCTGATTCGGATTCACCAATTCTAGTGTTTGCACACCCACCGCATATTCACCGCGAGCGGCAAGGGCAGGGGCATCGGGGGTTAAATCACCATAATAAAAATCATCTTCGGATTGTGCCAGCACGCCAAACGCACTGACAATCACCACTAAAAGCAAGCCATAACGCAATAGTTTGAACAAGTTACTATATCCTTTCCAAAAAAGTAAATATTGCGTTCATTATAAACCAAAAGCATCTACAAATACGGATTTACTTATCAACTACTCTATTTTGTGTGTTGTGCCAACCTCATAAATCTACTATCATGCGATGATGCGATAGAGGAGTGAAAATTTTATGTCCACATTCACCGTCATAGGGTTATGCGAATCATCTGAACAAGCCGAAAAAATTGCCGACACACTGTATGGTCATATTGAGGCAATCGCACAGTGGCATATCAACCATCGGTTCAAATCGGAAAAATTGAAGGGCAAGCCCAGCCCCGCCGAATTGGAACTTGCTACACAATATAACCTCACATGGAATCAGTTGCACGATTGGCTGATTGTGCCAGAACTGGATGACATCAGCGAGACGGTGAGCGTATATGACAATTTGGTGTTCATCACCAGTGGCGAGACGAAAGCCTCTCCGCAACCGTTTGATGCGCTGATGAAGGCACTTGTTTCGGATGTGTTGGTGGATGCCGATGGGTCGCCGGTCATGGTGACGATTGAAGCGACTCTCAACAATCCACAAAAAATTGCCGATGTGATACAAACATATATCACCCAAGACGCAATCGCGCCTTGCCCATGGATGATTTATCTGGACGGTGAAAAAGACCCCGAAGCCGATAGAATTTTGGCATTAGAACCTGTTTATTTGCAACACCTCCGCGCTGTGACGGCGTTGGATAGTCACCCCAGTTTGGCGGGGATTCGCAATCCACAGGCATATGCAAAGGCATATATGGCGTTGTATAACACGACCATCCAAGCCTTGCCCGCGTTGGATGTGGATGATGCCGAACTGTTGGATGATTTGCGTGACGCAGGCGCGATTATCCCAAGTTGGGATAATCGCGCCGATATGCCCCCCTACCCCACCGCGATTTTGGCTCAAAATGACCAAATCAGCCTCAAAAATGTGCTTTTTGGCGAAATTGCGAGTGGTTTACCCGCCTTTTTAGCATGGCTAGAGGCAGAAGGGGCAAGCGATGTGAGTTATGAATTAAGCGAGTAACGCCAATAATTCTGCACCGTCTTTATCGGTGTATGTGAGCAATGTCACTAATTATTTTTCCATATACAGGGTTATTATAGCCCAATTCTTTCGATGAGGCGCAAAACCTCATATTGCATCTCTGCCGAGCGCCTGCCCAAACTGGCGAGTTCAACACTAGGGTCTGCCCCGCTCAAGTGGCGTTGTGCTTGCGCCATACAGATTACACCCCAACGAATATTGCCCATCATTTCCCACCAATCTACCGCAGAACGGTCAATCGTCACCCCACTAAACCCTTCATAAGCGCGGATAAAGCGTTCACGCGGGGCAAGCCCGCCCATATGCAAATGGTCATTGCCAAAACGCCAATCACGCATACAAATATAACCCAATTCTTCACGCGGGTCGCCGATATGCCCAAATTCCCAATCAATGACCGCCGATAGCCCATTCGGATTCACCAGCAGATTGCCGATGCGAAAATCACCATGCACAAACGTGATGCGGTCTGCTTGCGGGGCATGATTCAATGCCCAGCGCAGACAAAATTCAAATGTCGGTGATTTTACACCAAGCCTATCCAACACCGCATACACCTCATCTACAACGGCATGGGTCGGTGATATACCTTGTGGCGGGCGGGGCAGAAAATCCAAATCATCCACACGCATTTTATGTATGAGCGCCAATTGTTCCGCCAATTGTTCGGGTAAAACGGCACGCGCATGGTCTAATTCTGGGGCTTTCATCACCTGTTTGCCCACACTCATACCTTCCACAAAATCCATCAGGAAAAATGGTAATCCCAACACATCAGGGTCATCGCAGATAAAGCGCATTTTTGCCACTTTCACCCCCGTCTCATACGCCCGCGCCATCAGGTGATATTCTTGTGAGCGTGTGAGGGCGGCTTCATTCATTTGGGTGGGATAATCTTTGCGGAGGACAAGTTTTTGCGGTGTGTTATGAATATGCGCGGTCAGCGACCAACTTTCACGCGATGCACCGCCCGCGAGTGGCATTATATCGGTGATGGTCACGGGGCTGTTGGTTTGTGCAGATAAGTAGGCTTCTAATTTAGATTGGATTGGGTTGGTCATCATAAATTCTCATTTAATCGTCTAATTTTGCGGTAAAATGGGTTTGATAGAGAGATTATAGATGCGATGGTTGTACATTCGCAACTGAACAGGTGATATGGTATGCAAATTAAACGACTGGTGATTGAAAATTTTCGTGGTATTGAAAAATTTGAGCGCGATTTTGTGGATGATTTCGGCAACCCCGCCAAAGTCATTTTGATTGTCGGACCCAATAGCAGTGGCAAAACCAGCATTTTGGATGCGATATGGTTTAGCTTGATGTCGGAAATGGGATATCCATTACAACGAGAAAATTTTCGCCCAGAAAAAGAATTTATTGTAAGAACAGGTGAAAATTTTGCACGAGTTGTAACAACAATAACAATCTCAAATCGTGAGAAAAGTAATATCAATCAGTGGAAACAAGAATTAGTCAAACAAGATGGTATGTCACCAGTTAGTGATATAAGAAAAAATGAAACGGTTGTAGATTGGACATACCCAGCACAGTTTAATTATCGTGATTCCCTTTATGGAGGTTATATCCATACACCTACAAATGGATGGTTATTTTTACGTGGACGACGCTTTTACAAACGACTATCAGATGTTAATGCCCAGAAAATTCAAGGTAGGGATGATGTAGGTAGTATTTACTTTTTCGAACAAGAGCGGCGTATTCTAAGTAACCCTGTCAAAAACTATAGTTCAGCTAAAAGTGATGATACTGATAATGAGGCAAATGAAATTGATATTCGTTCAATGTTGATTGATTTTGGTGTAAAAGATAAATTCGGAAATTATCCAAATCGAGAAAAAAGTTGGTATCGGCAAATTCAACAAGGCTTTAATGAAATTTGTACGCCTCATACAATGGGTGAAATTTATACACTTTCATCAGATGGAGAATTTGAAATTGATTTTCGTGATGGAAATAAGCAAAAGTATACATTTGATGGACTCAGCAGTGGTCAACGCTCGGTGCTAAACTTCTTAGTTCATTATACTTTTAAGCGGATGTTTAATTCAGTTGTCCTAATTGATGAGTTGGAAATGCACTTGCACCCCACATGGCAACGGCATATTTTCAATTACTTGCGAAATCGTGATGATGGTAATCAGTTTATTATTACGACACATTCGCCCACATTAGCAATGTATGTTCCAGATGAACATATCATCAACTTAGGAGATTTAGACGAAAGAATCCCAGTAAGGCAATATGAAAATAACAGTGAGGATGACAATGAGTAGTTATCATCCTTTACGCCCTATAGGACGTGTATTAGTTTGTGAAGGTAAAGATGATGTCAGTTTCATCAATGGTGTATTAGGATCTAGCATCCAAAATCTTAATATTTATGCCGCCAATGGTAAAAGCAATGTCAAAACACTGGCACATATCCTATCGCCTGTTACATCAATTGTAGACCGTGATTTTGATGTATTACCTAATGAGATACAAGATAATTGGAACACACAAGACCATAATTTGCATTGGATTCGGCACGATATAGAAGCCTATTTGTTATATCCAGATTGGTTATTGCAATTCGCCCAACGTTATAGAGAAAATATCAATCCTAGATCTAGGTTTTTACCCGTTTCTGAGACAGAGGTAGAAGAGGGAATTATAGAGGTTTCAAATAATCTCGTTGCAGACCATGCAGGAAGGCATACAATTTCTTGGATCAAGAAAATTGTTAATCATCATGAATATCGTTTAGAATTTAACCTAGATAAAAAAAGCATTCAGAGTGGGGCTAGTTTTAGTTTAGATGCTGAATGGAGAATTGAACTCCAAAAATATCATGAAATTCTAAGAAATGCTCCACAAAGATTCATACCACTCACTCAAGTGGATGTGCTGAAATACTATGAAGAAATGCTGTTAGTTTATTCTGATGCGACTAAAACCAGCATACAAATTCAACAATATTTCTCTGGCAAACGTATTTTAGAACATTTCACACAAAAATGGCATATTGAGAGTAGAAATAATAAAAAACCTGTTGATGTACTTCGTGATGCACTTATAGAACTTGCAATCAATTATGCAAAACAAATAACCCGTCTCAGCGATGACCCCCGACTCGGTGATTTTGGGCGATTAGCCAGTAAAATCATCAGTCGAGATATTTAATTATTTTTTATTCACCCCAAAAGGATACCTCAAAATGGAATTTACAATCCCCGCCCATGTTCAACAAATTACCAGCAAAGTGCGCCGTTTTATTGATGAAGAAGTCATCCCCCTTGAAGCACATGCCTTTGATAACCCACACACAGGGCTACCCCTCGAAATGCTCCATAATGTGCGCCAAAAAGCCAAAGAATGGGGCATTTGGTGCCCGACAATGCCACCCGAACTCGGTGGGTTGGGGTTGAGTGTGCAAGAAATCATCCCTGTATTCGAGGCGGCTGGTCGCAGTTTGCTCGGTCCCGCATCGCTCAATGCCGCCGCGCCTGATGAGGGCAATATGCACCTGCTCAAAATGTATGCCAACGCGGAACAAACCGAGCGTTATCTCAAACCATTGGTCGCAGGTGAAGCGTTTTCGTGCTTTGGGATGACTGAACCCGCGCCAGGGACAGGTAGCGACCCGAATATGCTCCAAACATCCGCCGTGAAAGATGGTGACGATTGGGTGATTAACGGTCATAAGTGGTGGACGACAGGCGCGGGCATCGCCAGCTTTATCATCATCATGGCGCGTACAGACCCCGACAAATCATCCAGAAATGCCGCCACACTATTTTTAGCCCCGATTGATGCAAAAGGCATTGAGCGCGTCAAAGCGATTCCCCACATGGGCGAACCGGATTTAGGGGGGCATTATGAAGTGAAATTCCATGATTTGCGCCTACCCAGAAGTGCCATTTTAGGCGAGGTGGGGCAAGGCTTCGCATTGGTACAAGCCAGACTGGGACCCGCACGCCTCACCCATTGTATGCGCTGGACGGGTATCGCCCAACGCGCACTTGAACTGGCAACCGAATATGCCACCGAGCGCGAAGCCTTTGGTAAAACACTGGCAGAACATCAAGCCATCCAGTGGATGTTAGCCGATTCTGATACCGAATTGCACATGGGGCGATTACTCATGAATCATGCCGCATGGCTATTGGCACAAGGCGACCACGCCCGCCGTGAAACCTCAATGGCAAAAATTCATGTCGCCGAAACAGTCAATCGGGTGCTTGACCGCGCCATTCAAATTTGTGGCGGGTTGGGCATTTCGCGCTATATCCCCATCAGCACATGGTACGAGGCGGCACGGGCATTTCGGATTTATGATGGTGCATCAGAAGTACATCGTATGGTAGTCGCCCGCCAAGTTATCAAAAACTATGGCAAAGGTGGCAAAAAATAGCGATAATAGGAATATATCATGAATTGTAGGGACATGATTCATCATGTCCGCATAAAGGATGGGAATCATGGGTAAACGCATTTTTTTAGGTCTATCGAGTCTGGCACTCGTTTTTTTGTTGGGATTGGCAACCCTGTCATTTGTGCCAACATCATTTGTTGACGCACAAACCTTCGGAACAGGTCCCTGGTCATCCACCTTTTATAATCGTCCCGATTTCACCAGTCCGTCCACTTGCACCACCGCCACATCCTACACCATCCTCAATTTTTCATGGGTGGGCGTGCCAAACCAAGCCGATGGTTCAACACCCGTCCCGTGCAATGTCCCACCCGACGATTTTTCGGTGCAATTTACATCCACCCAAGCCTTTGCCGCGGGGACATATACCTTTAGTATCACGGTTGATGATGCTGTCCGCTTGAATCTGAATGGCACGCAAGTCATCCAAATTTTGACCGCAGGCACACAAAGCGTCCAAGTATCCCTCCCCGGTGGCAATGTGTTGATGGATGTGTTTTTCACCCATTTTACAGGGACAGCCGCCTTATCCCTCACATGGACACTCGCTGGGGGTGCTGGATTAACCACAACTCCCATCGGCACAGCCACGCCCGCGGGACCCATTGGTCCAATCGGTAATGTGGTCAATGTGAACGGGTTATCGCTCCGTACAGGTCCCTATTTGGGCGCATCCCTCATTGGCGTGTTGCGACCGGGCATCGCTTACCCCGTTTTGGCACAAAATACCGATGAAGGTGGCGGTTTTACATGGTATAAAGTCGTCAATGGTAGCCAGACGGGTTGGGCAAGTGGGCGCTATTTAGTGGTCAATAATGGCACACCGCCCTACGAAACCACCGTATTCGAGCAAATTGATGGGCTACCGGATACAGGTGTGACAGGTGAACCCAATGCCTATATGAATATTCGGCGCAGACCCAGCACCCGTTCACAAATCATCGGCGAAGTCCCTTGGGGTGGGCGTGTGACAATTCTAGGTCAAACCTTGCGCGGGGGCGTTAGCTTTTGGATGCACATCCGTTATGAAGGTATCACAGGCTGGATTTTTGCGCCATATGTGAAGAATATTCGGGGCAATTTGGGCGCGGTGCCGATTCGTTAATGATGATAAATGATTTGAACCAGTCAAAGGGTAAGGTATATATCGCCCCCACAATCATATCAACGATGAATAAAATTATCTCTTCAAAAATTTGGAAAAAGGTAACTGTAAGGGCGCAACATGTTGCGCCCTTACACACATTACCGATTCAATTAAGCTATGGGATGATTTTACTCTTTATTTTTATGCTCAGTACAGGATGCACCGCCACCACCGCGCAAATCATCCCGACCGAGCGCCCCACCATCACCCCAACCTTCACCACTGCCCCCACCAATACCCCCGAATTTATGGTGACGCTCACCAATACCCCGCGCCCAACCCCGCTGGGCGGGGCAACCCCCACGCCGTTATTTGGACCCACACGCACCCCCGCGCCTGATGAGCCAACCCCCACCCGCGCCGTGAATCCGAATGCACCACGCATCGAATTTTTTACATCCGATTCGATAGCCGTTGCCCCTGGCGAAGAAGTGACCTTGTTTTGGTCGGTGCGTGGGGCAGATTCGACTGTGATTTATCAACTCAGCCGAACAGGGGAACGGGAACGCCTATGGAATGTGGAAACGGCGGGCAATTTGACCATCACCACACGCAATCGGGATAGAGGGCAAGTTACATTTTTGTTGAGTGCGACCAATAATGTCATCACCAGTGAACAAACATTAAGCATCCCACTCGCTTGCCCTGTGAATTGGTTTTTTGGTCCGCCACCCGAAGAATGTCCGGAAGAAGATGCCCAACAAAGCCTCATCATTGAGCAACAATTCCAAAGTGGGCGCATGGTGTATATCGGCAATACCGACACGGTGTATGTGCTGTTCAATGATGGTGCAACACCCAAATGGTTGCGCTTTGATAATCGTTATGACCCCGCCATCCACCCCGAAAGCCAAGAAAATTTTGTACCACCACCCAATTTATATCAACCAATCGGCATTTTAGGCTTTATTTGGCGTGGCAATGATACCGTCCGCAATCGGTTGCAATTGGCGACGAATGTCCAAATCAGCTTTGATGGCTTCATCCAAACGGCATTCACATTCACCAATACACCAAGCCTGTATATCAGCAGTACCGATGCAACCGTGTTGCAACTATTAGGGAATGGTGATGATTGGCAAATTATCACCGCGCCATGAGGCACTTTTCGGTGTAAAATAAAAAGAGGGGCATGTGAGTTTTTCACAGCCCTCTTTTTTTGTGGATAAATCACAGGAATCATTTATGTTCAATGAACCCGCATCATCGTTTGATGATGACCTTCTGTTGGCTCGTAAAGCACAACCCCAACTCAGCGAATCCCCCCAAGATGACCCGCGTTATGAGACGATTCGCACCGCCATCGCCGATATTTTTGAGATTGAGCAAGAGGTTTTTGCCCTTGATAAAAATATCGCCCCAAACCACTTACAAGTCGTCGCCATCTCGCCCGATACGCGCTGGTTGATGTCGTTCCAAGGGCATTTGAAAATCGAATCGGAAACAGCCTATGCCCAGTTGGATAATGCTTTTGCGCCATATGGATTGCTCCCGCTATTTCGTGAAGAAATACAAACACCCTCCAACAAAAAGGTGCATATTATCCATGTATTACAGGGGCGTGCCAATCCGCCTAGCGGAGGCAACGCTTTGAGCATCATTTTATTCGTCCTGACTGTGTTGAGTGTGTTATATGTCGGCACGCTAATGGCAATTAACGAAATTGCCACCACCAATGTGCTATTGGCAACCAACATTTATAACAACATGCTGATGAATTTATGGCGTGGTGCGCCATATGCAGGCGGGTTATTGCTCATTTTAGGGGCGCACGAATTGGGACATTATTTCGCCTCGCGGTTTCATAAAACAGCCGCCTCATTGCCCTATTTTTTGCCCTTCCCATTCGGCATATTTGGCACATTTGGCGCGGCAATCCGTTTGCGTGAACCGATGCGAAATCGCAAAGTGTTATTGGATATTGGCGCGGCGGGTCCGTTGGTCGGGTTGGCATTCGCCATACCAATTGTCCTCATCGGATTATCCACCTCCACCGTAGACCAATTATCATCAGGGTATGTTGAAGGCAATTCATTGATGTATGCCCTCGCCAAAATCATCGTATTTGGGCGCTTTTTGCCCGATGGTCAAGTGGATGTGTATGTCAATCAATTGGCGTGGGCGGGCTGGACGGGCTTACTCATCACAGGCTTAAATCTCATCCCTGTGGGGCAATTAGACGGCGGGCATGTGTTATATTCGCTATTCGGCAAAAAAGGCGGGATAGTCTATTATCCTGTGGTGGGCGGGTTACTGATTTTGAGCCTGACCATTGCCCAAGAATTGATGGTATTTGCCATTTTGGTGTTATTCATCGGCAATTTACACGCCGTCCCGTTGGATGATATTACCCCATTGGATAAGCGTCGGCAGTGGGTCGCAGGCGGTACATTAGCCATCTTTATTTTTGTATTCGTCCCCACCCCCTTAACTGCCGTTTTTGTATCAGAGGGGTCAATCCCCGCCGATACACGCGGATTGATGATGTTGCCCGTGCTGATGGGCATGATGTGGATACATCGGCACAAATGGATTTGGCGGTTAAAACATATTTTAGGCAGACATACGCTTTGCTAGAATATGTTGATATTTTGGACGGCATGTATGCCGTCCCTATAACTTAATCACCATATTTCGGATTTTACGGGTGCTGCATCGGCACAGGGATTTCAACTGATGAATGTTCGTGAGTATTTTGACGATGGCGATAAGAACAAAGAGCTTCCAAACAGCAGAAATCATACAAAAGACGGCGGTCGCTTTCGTGTTCAATGACAATGTTAACCTAATACTCGATGACTTGGAGAAAATACTATAGGCCTAGCTTTGAACAACGCTCGAAACATTGGCTCCGATAATATGAATTATGTAAGAAAATGATGTTGCTTTCGGCGAATTATTCACGCTTAAGATTAAATTTTCCTAAGTTTTTTCTCCGAGACATCGTAATTTTCTGTAGGTT